>DATFWH010000334.1:0-7640 GCA_035259465.1 Binatia bacterium | reverse complement strand
GTTCGCCGTCAGCGACCAGTATTCGACCGGCACGAACGCCTTGATGTCGCGCTCGCGCTCGCACACGAGCCGCACGGCAACCGATTGCACGCGGCCGGCGCTCAAGCCGCGCCGGACCTTCTTCCACAGTATCGGGCTGATCTGATAGCCGACGAGGCGGTCGAGAATGCGGCGCGCGATCTGCGCCTCGAATTTCTGCTTATCCAGCTTTTGCGGGTTGGCGATCGCGTCCTGCACGGCCTTGCGCGTGATCTCGTTGATCAGCACGCGATGAATGCGGAAATGATTTTTGCCGAGCTGATCGGCGATGTGCCACGCGATCGCTTCGCCCTCGCGGTCGGGGTCGGACGCGAGATAGATGTTGTCCTTGCCCTTGGCCGCGCTCTTGAGCTCGTCGACGACCTTTTTCTTTCCCTGGATGACGTGGAAGTCCGGCTTGAAGTCTTTTTTGATGTCGACGCCGAGCTTGCTCTTGGGCAGATCGACGATGTGGCCGACCGACGCCTTCACCTGAAAATCGCGGCCGAGATATTTTCCCAGCGTTTTCGCCTTCGCGGGAGATTCGACGATGACTAGATTCTTAGCTGCCATAAAAATTCTATAAATAATCGCGGGGTCGGTTTTCAGCCCCGCTCGTTACATTACATGAAATTTTTTTCCTGGCAATTGCCTGAGCAATCCCCTGATTTCCAAATCGAGCAGAACCTCGGAAGTTTTTCCCGGATTGACGCCGCTCTGCTCGATGATCTCATCGATGTGCCGCGGCGCCTCGGCGACGAGCGCGAAGATTTTTTTTGCCTCGGCGCTCAAGTCCGCCGGCAGCACAGGCCGGGGCTTCTCCGCCGCGGCGTCGCGCGCAACGAGCTGCGGCGCGATCTCTTCGATGATGTCTTCGACCCGCTCGACGAGCTTGGCGCCCTGGCGGATCAAGCGGTGCGGTCCACGGCTGCGGCTGGACCCGGCGGCGCCCGGAACGGCGAAGACCTCGCGACCCTGCTCGAGCGCCTGAGCGGCCGTGATCAGCGATCCGCTCTTCTCGGTCGCCTCGACTACGACAACGCCGACGGCGAGGCCGCTGATGATGCGGTTCCGCGCCGGAAAATGAAACGAAAGCGGCGGCGTAGCGATCGGCAATTCGGAGACAATCGCGCCGCGCTCGCAGATGCGCCGGTATAGCTTTTCGTTTTCGCGCGGATAGATCACGTCGACGCCGGAGCCCAGGACGGCGATCGTCCGGCCGCCGGCTTCGAGCGCCGCTTCGTGCGCGGCGGCGTCGATGCCGCGCGCCATGCCGCTCACGATGGTAAATCCCAGTGCCGCGAGGCCGCGGCCGAGCTCGCGCGTTAGCCCAAGCCCGTACTCGCTCGCCGCTCGCGTCCCGACGATCGCGACCGCGCGCTCGTCGCTCCCCGCGAGCTCGCCTTTCACATAAAGCAGCGGCGGCGGATCGGCGATCGCTTTCAGCCGCGGCGGGTACAAAGGACTGGTATAAGGAACGATGCTCGCGCCCGCCGCCGCGGCGCGCGTCATTTCTTTCTCGACCTCGTCCCATTCCGAAAAGCGCAGCAGGCCTTCGGCGACCGGACGATCGAGGCCCGGAACGCGCGCGAGCGTTTCCGCGGAAGCCGAAAGCGCGCGCGTCGGGTCGTCGAAAAAATCCGCGAGCTTCTTGAACGTCGCCGGACCGAGGCCGCGAACGCGCGCGAGCGCGAGCCACGGCGCTGCTGCGCTGTTATTCGGCGCGGCAGGCGCCGCGATGTCGGCGATCGTTTCCATTTTTATTTTGCCCGCGGGTACCAGCCGTGCCGCCGCCGAGCACATCCTTATAATGTTATGCGAAAACCGCGCCAAATTCCAGCCGCGGCCGTTCGCCGGGCCGCCTGTGTCTAGGTGTGACTACGGTGAATCGAGCAATAAGTCAAGATTTCCGCTGAGATCGGCGGCAATTTTACTGAAACTTCATGCGTTAGGATCGCCTTCGCGATTTCCCGCGGCTTTTCGCGGAATTCGATTTTTGTCTCCTGCTTTGCACATTTGTGCCTTCTTCGCGCCGGCCGCGGATGACGAGCCGGAGCGGCGCGCCTTCGAAGCCGAGCGCCTGGCGCAGCTGGTGAATGAGATAGCGCTCGTAGGACGCGCCGATGCCGTGAGCGAAGTTGACAAAGAGCGCGAATGTCGGCGGCCCGACACCGATCTGCGTCGCGTAAAAAAATTTCACCGGCTTGCCTTGCGCGAGCGGCGGCGGGTACTGCGCGAAGATCGCGCGGAGCGCCTGGTTGAGAGGCGACGTCGGTATCTTCAGTCTGTAAGCCGCCGCGACGCTCTTGACGGACGCCATCATTTTCCCGACGCCCTGCCCGGTCGCCGCCGAAATGAATTTGACCGGGGCGAAGTCGACGAACGGCAGCTTGCGGTAGACTTCCTGCCGGTACGCGCGCGGATCTTTTTTATCCGGCGGTACGGCGTCCCACTTGTTGACGGCGAGCACGAGGCCTTTGCCGCGCTCCGCCGCGTAGGCGAGAATCTGTGCGTCCTGGCTCGTCACGCCTTCGGTCCCGTCGATGATATAGACGATGACGTCGCCGCGGTCGATCGAGCCGAGCGAGCGCACGACGCTGTACTGCTCGAGGCGGTCGGCGATGCGCGCTTTGCGCCGGATCCCGGCGGTGTCGATCAGCGTGTAGGACCGGCCCGCGAACTCGAGCGGCGTATCGATCGCGTCGCGCGTCGTGCCCGGCGCCGCGTCGACGACCGAGCGCTCGTAGCCGAGCAGCCGGTTCGCCAATGTCGACTTGCCGACGTTGGGCCTGCCTACGACTGCGAGCGCGAGCGGTGTCGTCGCCGTCTCGACCCCAATGTCCGTCTCCTCCGGAAACGTTTTGACGACGCGGTCGAGAATCTCGCCGACGCCGAGGCCATGCTCGGCGGAGACGGGCAGGATTTCGTCGACGCCCAGAGCATAGAACTCGTAGAGGCCGTTCGCGCGCGCCTGGCTGTCGATCTTGTTGGCAGCGAAGAAAACCGGCTTCCGCACTTTGCGCAGCAGATCGACCGCTTCTTTGTCGAGCGGGTGAAGGCCGGCTTTGCCGTCGAAAAGAAACACAATCGCGTCCGCTTCTTCGATCGCCAGCCGCGTCTGCTCCTGCACCTGCTTTTTGAGCGCCGTCGCGGCTTCGGGTTCGAAGCCGCCGGTGTCGATGACGAGATATTTTCTCCCGGCCCATTCGGCGGTGCCGTAATTGCGGTCGCGCGTGACGCCGGGAAGGTCGTGGACGATCGCCTTGCGCTCGCGCGTGAGGCGGTTGAAGAGCGTCGATTTGCCGACGTTCGGCCGCCCGACCAGCGCGAGCACCGGCAGCCGCCGCGGCAACGCCGCGCCCGCGGGAATATTTTCGCTGGCTTCGGCCATCACAATCCCAGTTCGCTTAGGGCGTTCGGATCTTGCGTCCAGCCGGGATCGACCCGGATGAACAGCTCGAGAAAGACCTTGCAGCCGAGAATTTTTTCCAGCTCCTCGCGCGCTTCCGTGCCGATCTCCTTCAGCATCGCGCCGCGCCTGCCGATGAGGATCGGCTTGTGCGTCTCGCGCTCGACGTGGATCGTCGCCTTCACGACAATCAGACGCTTCTCTTCCTTTTCCGTGAACTCGTCGATCGTCACGGCGGTGCCGTAGGGAATCTCCTCGCGCGTGCGGAGAAAGACTTTCTCCCGCACGATCTCGGCGGCGAGAAAGCGCTCGGTCTGGTCGGTGATCTCGCCCTCGGTGTAGTAGCGCGGCCCTTCGGGCAGAAGCTTTTCGATGCGGTCGAGGACGACCTCGACGCCGTCGCCCTTGAGCGCGGTGACCGGGATGATCTCCCGGCCCGGCAGGAGCTCGGCCAACCGCTGCATCAGCGGCAGCAGCTTTCCTTTCGCGACGGCATCGATTTTATTCAGCAGAACGATGACCGTCGCCGACAACGGCTTCAACCGCTCGGCGATCTCTTCATCGTCCTTGCGCAGCCTGTCGCGCGCGTCGACGAGCCACAAAATGCCGTCCACCTCTCCCAGCGTATTGAGCGCGACGTCGACCATGCGCCGGTTGATGAGCGAGCGCGCCCGGTGGATTCCGGGCGTGTCGAGAAAAATCGTCTGCGAAGCGTCGGTCGTGCGAATGCCGGCGATGCGGTTGCGCGTCGTCTGCGGCTTGGGCGAAACGATCGCGATTTTCTGCCCGAGCAGGCGGTTCAGCAGCGTCGACTTGCCGACGTTCGGCCGTCCGACAATCGCGACGTAGCCCGAGCGGTGGCCGGGCGGCGTCTTTGCCGCATCTTCGGATGCCATGGTTTGCTATCCGCGAAATATGAAATAGGCCGCGCCGACGAGACACAGCGCGGCCCACAGGTAATCGAGCTTGATCGTCTGGTGCATGTAAAAGACGGCGAACGGCGCGAACACCGACAGCGTGATGATCTCCTGCAAAATCTTCAAACGCGAAAGGGTGAGCTCCGTGTAGCCGATCCGGTTCGCCGGCACCTGAAGCAGATACTCGAACAGCGCGACGCTCCAACTGACAAGCGCCGCGATGTACCATTTCCTGTCGTTTAAATTTTTCAGATGCGCGTACCACGCGAAAGTCATGAAAATATTCGAGCAGACGAGCAGCAGCGAGGTTTGCACAATCGCGGGCATCTTTACCTCAATTTATTTTTTGAAAGCGTTCAGGTTGACGCCCAGCTTGGTCCCGAGCCAGAGCGAGCGGTCGAGGTGATCGCCCTTGCCTTCGCCGGTCTCCGGATGCACGAGGACGTCGAGACCTTCGCGGTTGAGCATCAGCCACGGCACGACTTTTTCGAATTCTTCGGGCGCGAACAGCGCCTGATACATAGGCTTCAGATGCGGGCCGACGAGTTCGTCGTGCCAGCTGCCGAGCCTCACGTTGAACTGCGCGAGTCCCTCGCGCACGCGCGCGGCGACGGCTTTGGTCTCCGGCGTATAATAAATGTGCGCGTGATACCCGCGGATATCCGAAATCGGGCGCGCCATAACCACCTCCGCGATTCAAATAATGCTAAGTTCGATCCCGGCAAGAAGCAAGGTCTATATTTGGTCGCGCCGGAAGCAGCCGACCAGATGATCGTTCACCATGCCGGTCGCCTGCATGTGCGCATAGCAGATGGTCGAGCCGACGAACGTAAAGCCGCGGCGCTTGAGCTCGCGGCTCATCGCATCGGATTCCGGCGTGCTCGCGGGAATCTGTTTCCGACTGCGGAAGTTGTTGCGCTTGGTCTTTCCGCCGGTGAACTGCCAGATGAAGCGGTCGAAGCTGCCGAACTCTTTTTGCACGGCGAGAAACGCGCGCGCGTTCTTGATCGACGCTTCGATCTTCAGGCGATTGCGGATGATCGCCGCATCGCCGAGCAGTTTTTTGACTTTCGCCGCGTCGTAACGCGCGACCTTCGCGGCGTCGAAGCCGTCGAACGCGCGGCGGTAAGCGTCGCGCTTCTTCAGCACCATTTCCCAGCTGAGCCCCGCCTGCGCGCCCTCCAGAATGAGAAACTCGAATAGCGCGCGGTCGTCGTGGAGCGGCACGCCCCATTCTCTGTCGTGATACTCGATGAGAATGTCCGATTTCGCCCAGAAGCAGCGGTGCGCTTTATCGAGGGGCTTCAAAGCGGGCTCTGGCGCAGAAGCAGGACCCAGCGGGCGAGGGCGTCGAGCAGCATCTTGATGCGCTCGCGGAGCTTCTCGTCCGTGATATTCCCTTCGGCGTCGAAACTCTTCGCCGCATGCGAGACATAAATATCCGGCTTCGGCAGCACCAGCGTTTCGGTGAAAACGAACGACTGCCGGAGCGCCAGCTGCGCGCGCGCCGTCCCCATCTGGCCGCCCGAGGCGCCCATGATGGCGGCGGGTTTTTTCTGCAGCGGCGATTGATTCGATGGGCGCGACGCCCAATCGATCGCATTCTTCAAAACGCCGGGCACGGAATAGTTGTACTCCGGCGTCGCGATCAACATCGCGTCGGCCGCGCGGATCTTCTCCTTGAGCTCCGCCACCGGCGGCGGCAGGCCTTGTTCCTCGACGTCGGCGTTGTAGAGCGGGATCGGCGCGAGATCGAACGTCTCGATCGCCATGCCCTCCGGCGCGACTTGCGCCGCGGCGCGGACGAGCCCGCGGTTGTACGAATCCCGCCGGAGGCTGCCGGCGAAGGCCAGCACGCGCAATTTTTCACCCGCCATGAATCATTCCCTCGTTCAGCCGGTCTTGTCGCGGCTCGTGTAGTCGAACAGCGGGCGGCCGCCGCCGCAGTTCCAGCATTCGCTGAACTGCCCGTCGACCTCGGTGCGGCACTTGTGGCAGCGCCACGGCCGCGCCGCGGGTCGAAGCGGCGCGAGCATGCGCTTCAACACTCGGCGCGCCTCCGAATAGCGGCGATCGTCGAGCACCCAGAGCTCGGGCCAGCATTCGATCGGCGGCAGCTCGCCCATGGCGCCGGCGAGATACAGATTTTTGACGGTGCAGCGGACGCCGCCGCTTTCGAGTAGGTTCTTCAAATGGCTGATGACGAGCGGGTTTTGCGCCGTGTAGAGCTTTCTCATGATCGCAGCGCCTGTTTCGCCCAATCGAGGAGCAACTGTTTCTCGCGCGGCTCGAGTTTCGCATCCGGATGGAGAAGAACGTAGTACCACTGCGGCATCTTGTTCCCTTCCACCTGCTCGACGATCTCCTTGAATTTCCGGGCGAGACGCCCGCCGGTGAACTGGCTCCAGACGGAAAAATTGAGCTCGCGCCGTCCCTCGTCGACGTCGTGCGCGATCAGCCACGACACCGGAGCGACGCGCGCGTACCACGGCCAGCGCGTCTCATTGGAATGGCAGTCGTAGCACGAGCGCCGGAGAATCTTTTTCACCTCGTCGGGCGCCGCGAGATCGCTTTCCACCGGAGGATTGACGCGCTCGGCCGGAACGAATTGAATCGCGGCCAAAGCCGCCGCAAAGACCACCCCCGCCCTCATGAGCCACTTCTTCATCGTAAGGGAAGATTCCTTTCTATGAATAGGCGCAAAAACCGCTGTCGGATGATTCTATGTGATCGGAGCGGCTTCTGCAAAGCGCGCCTGTCTCGAAATCGCGGTTCTCGGCCAGCGCCGCGCCGCGAGATCGGCGAGAAATAAAATTAACCCGAGACCCGCGAGCGGCTGCCAGATCGCGCGAGCGGCCGTCGCCTTCGCGGGATGCGGCGTCATCAGCCGCTTGATGCCCTGTTCCCATTGGTCGGCGCGCAGCATCTCGCCGCCGGTCTCCTCCGCGAGCCGGCTCAGCAGCGGCAGGTTGGGCCTGAGCTCGTGATATTCGCGCGGATACGGCACGACGAACGGAACCGTCCCAATCGCCGCAGGCGCCGCGCCGGTCCTGTCTTCGTGCAGCGTCAGCAGATACGCGCCGCGCTGGCTCGCGCTCAAGCGGCCCTCGTAGCGGCCCGGCGCCGTCTGCCGGAGCGGCGCGACGGCGGTCGCGCGATCCGACGCCGTCACATTCGCTTTGAGATTCAACCCGTCGGCGAAGGTTCCGTTCGCATTGATGATATCGACGACCGCCTTCACTTGATCGCCTTCCTGGCGGATGTCGGCGGTGACACGGCCGGGGGCCCGCGCACGC
>DATFWH010000333.1:0-8112 GCA_035259465.1 Binatia bacterium | reverse complement strand
GCCGTACGATTTCGACGAGTACCGCCTCGCCGGCGGGCTCGGCGGCGAGCCGGTGCCGCTGATCAAGTGCAAGACCATCGATATCATGGTCCCGGCGACGGCGGAGATCGTGATCGAAGGAAAAATCTCGACCGAATGGATCGAGCCCGAGGGGCCGTTCGGCGAATATCCCGGCTACATGGGCCATCGCGGCATCGCGCCGTTTTTGGAGGTGACCTGCATCACGCACAGAAAAGACGCGATCTACACGACGCTCATGAGCCAGTTCCCGCCGAGCGAATCGAGCAAGATCAAGCACACCGGCACCGAGAAAGTCATCTATAAATTACTGCGCCACGACGCCGGTAATCCCGCCGTGCTCGACGTGGCGATCCACGACGAGGTGAGCGGCAGCGGGCAGGCGTACTGCGTCGTCAAAATGAAAAAGACCAATTCGGGCGACGTTTGGCGCGCGCTCAACTCGACCGCGGGCTTCAGCGGCAGCTACGCGAAGATCTGCATCGCGGTCGACGAGGACATCGACATCCGCGACCCGGCGATGATCAACTGGGCGATCTCGTTCAACGTGATTCCCGACAAGGACGTGATGGTCGTCAAAGGCAAATCGCCGGGCCTCGATCCCTCGTGCTATCCGCCGGGTGTGCCGACGCACGTCTCGCGCCAGACGCCGGGAAGCGCGCTTTTGATCGACGCGACGCGTCCGTGGCCCTACACACCGGTGTCGCTGCCGCGCAAGGAATTCATGGAGCGCTCGAAGAAAATCTGGGAGGAGCTCGGGCTCCCCAAGCTCAAGCCGCGTAATCCCTGGCACGGCTACAGCCTGGGCGACTGGACGCAGCAGGACATCGAGGAGGCGGAGCTCGCGCTCAAGGGCGACTATTGGGTCACTGGCGAAAAGGCGAAGGGAAAGCGGGTCAAACCATCATAACAAGTTTCGCGCCTCTGCTTCGGGTGGGTGTGCATGCGGTCATCCCGGCCAAGCGAGTCCGCGCGCGCGAGCCGGGATCCAGGTTTTATTACTTTGGAGACTGGATTCCCGCTTTCGCGGCAATGGCGCGGAAGTCAGTTTTTAGCCTTGGGATTGCTTGAAGCGTGGAACCTGAAACCTGAAACTCTTAAAAGAGTCCCGGAATCCAGCGCTTCGCGACGATCGTGTAGCGGCGGTAGGGCTCGCCCCAGCGCTCCAGCAGCGCTTTTTCATCCCCGAGCACGCGGAAGTGAAACCAGACCGCCCTAGCCAGCGTGATTGCGGCGGCAAACCACGAATGAAGGGTGAGCGTCAGCCCGATGAGATAGATGATGTGGCCGAGATACATCGGGTTGCGCGTATAAAGGTAGGGACCGCTCATGACCATGCGCTCGGGCGGAACGTCGAGGCCCGGACCGCCGCCGCCGCGCCGGATGCGGTACTCGCCGCAGAGCCGGTACTGCAGATAGCCCCAAAGCATGATCGGGAGAAACCACGGATGAAAATCGAGCCGGCGGTAGACGGCGAGCTCCAAGGCGGTCGCCGCCAGTGGATAGAGAATAAAAGTCCGCACCGGCGTGCGGCGCAGAAATCTGGAGATCGTCATGAATCGTCCGCATCTATAGCAGAGACGACTCGTTTCGTGAAGCGGATTTAATGCCTTTCGACCTCACCACGCTCGCCGTCGCCGCCGCGCTGCTGCTCGCCGCCTTCGTCAAAGGCACGAGCGGCATGGGTTTTCCGCTGATCGCGACGCCGATGGTCGCGCTGCTGCTCGACATCCGCACCGCCGTCGTCATTCTCATCATCCCGAATCTCCTCATGGACGCGGCGCAGATTTTTCGCGGCAGCCTCTCGATCGCGATTTTCCGCCGCTTCAGATGGCTGCTTCTGTGGACGATCCTCGGCGTTTTTCTCGGGACGAAGGTGCTGGTGATGTTGCCCGCGTGGATTTTAAATCTCACGCTCGGCGCGACGGTCCTCGCCTTCGTCGCGTGGAGCCTGCTGCGCGTCGAGTTCCGCATCTCGCCGCGCCTGGAGAAAATCCTCTCGCCGCTCGTGGGAATCGTCGGCGGATTCTTGAACGGCATGACCAACGCCGCGGGACCCGTGCCGGCGATTTATCTTTACAGCCTCAAGCTGCCGAAGGTCGAGTTCATCAAATCGATCGCGACGATCTTTATCGTGACCAAGCTCTCGCAGCTCGCCGCCGTCTCGACCTGGAACCTCTTCGACCGCGCGAGACTCGAGCTGTCGCTGGGCGTGACGCTGTTCGTGCTCGCAGGATTTTATTTGGGCTTGAAGGCGCAAGACCGCGTCAACCAGGAGACCTTCAACCGCGCCCTTCTCGCGCTCCTGTTCGCGATCGGTGTCGCGCTGATCTGGCGCGCGGTGAGGTAAACCGCCGCCCGCGTCCAACAGCCGCCATCCTGAGCTTGAAGCCCGAAAAGATTCACGGTTATCCACACTATTGACATCCTTTTTACATCCTTTATAAACCTGCCTAGTTTCGCAACTGTTGCGGTTCGATCCCGATAGTACTTCGCTCTCGCCATCGCCGGGGTTGGATTGCACCATTGCATCCAGCGGAACGTTTCCTCGCGAATACGGATGAAGTTGGAGGGGGGCAGTGGCATCCAATTTCAGGGCTCGCCGGATATCCCGTCCTGAGTGTTCAGTTCGCGCGCCTCTACATCGACAAGGACTTCTTCTCGAATTTCCTCAGAAGGAGAGCGAACTCCATGAGCTATCTACAATTTGACAAAGACACGCTGTGCAACGCGCCGTATCCTTTAAACGAGATCAAGTACCGATTGACGTTCTACAAGATCTCCGGCCTCAGCCATAACCTCAACGAGTTCGATTACGTCAAAGACGGCGTCATCGACCAGCGCCCGACGATCCGACAGCTACCGCTGGGCTTGCCGCTGGGGCTAATCCTGAGCCAGTACGCCGCGTCCCGCGACCGAATCCTCTCCAGGCGGGGCGCCTTGACGCTGCGCGTCGGTCTCGAGGGCGTCTTCATGCCGTTCGACCCCAAGACCGATCCGCACAATACGGTCATCGATGTCGCCATCCACGGCGACGACATCAAGAAGAAAAACGTCGGCCACAACGGCGAGAGAATACCGCTCAACCCGAGCATCATCCAGGCGCTCGAGCAAAACGGCAGCGTTCTCTACAAGAAGGGCGATTCGGTTTACCGTTTGAACCGGGCGGAGCGCGTTCAATACGTGCGCGCGGACGCGTTGACGAACGGCTCGGTCGCGTCGAATTACGACGTACACCGCCTGACTGAGAATCAAATAAACGAGTTGAAGACGACCGGCAAGGTCGCGGTCGCATATCGCGGCGACAGCCTCGAATTCCATCTCGCGCGCCCCAATCAGCCGGGCGCGCGCTTCTTCCCGGCGGCTCCGCCCCGCGCCTTTGGCGCTCCCGGCGGCGACATGTTGGCGCTGTTCAACTACGCACAGCGGATTTATCCGCCGCGGAACGAGAACGACTTCGATAAAGTCCTGGGCGAGCTCTTAGGCGACCCCCGCGCCGGCGCCGACGCCAACCGGTACGGCAAAGACAGCGGCGACGCCGAGCTCAAGGACTTCATCTCGCGCATGCCCTGGTCGACGATCGTCTCTCCCCCCTTAGCGCCGTGGACCCCCTTCGACTTGCGGACGCTGCTCAACCTCTACAAGCAGAACCCGTGGTACCAGATCTATATCCGCCGCTTCATTTTAAGGCCCATACGGCCGGGGCTACTGCCGGGGCTCTTCAGGCCCAAGCTGCTGCGCTACCCGCAGTACGAGATAGGCATCTATTCCACCTACGAGCAGACCTGGCAGCTGCTCGGCTACTCCCGCGGCGCGCTGTTGTCGTCGATCTCGCTCGCGCCGAAAGAGGAATTGAGCATCGAGATCTTCACGTTCGACCGCTTCAAGACCGAAAACGAGAGCACGTTCTCGACCGAGTTCGAGAAGAATCTCGAGATCAATTCGCAGGCGCGCGCCTCCTCCCAGGTTGCGCACGATCTCACCACGACCACGGACACCAAAGCCGACCTCGGTCTCGGTATCCCGCTGCCGGCGGGAAACATTCCGGTCAAAGTCGAGGGCAACGTCGGCATCAACCACCAGGTGAAGGACGGCGTTCAAGCGACCATCGACCAGCTGAACGACCGGACCGTGAAGTCGACCGAGCGGCTCAAATCCACGACGCAGATCAAGGTCGTGCAGTCGGAGGAATCGGGGCAGGAGCAGAGGGTGATCCGCAAGATAACAAACCCGAATACCTCGCGCACGCTCACCTTCAACTATTTCGAAGTCCTGGAGAACTATAAGGTCGCCACGAGATACGTCCCCGAGCTCCGCCTCTGCCTGCTCGTCAGCAACCCCGACCTCGGCATGATCAATCTCGATTTCATCCTCGCCTACGAAGACCGCCTGACCCGCGCGCTCTTGAGCCCGATCTATCAGGCGGGCTTCGACGCGGCGCGGAAGCTCGCGGCGCAAAAGTGGTTCGAAGACAAGCGCGCGCAGGAAGAGAAGGAGGCGGAGGAAAAATCCGAAAACGAAAAAGGGCACGACGAAGATCCCAAAAAAATCGACAAGTACATCATCCGCATCGCCAAAAACCTGCGCGACGTCCTGAATACGTTTCTCGGGGCGGACATCGGCGCGGCGCTCGATACGCTCGGGCGCTACGTCGATTTCAACCCGCAGAATAATCCGTCCGACGACGAATTCGAACACGCCAAGGACGTCTTCAACGAGATTTTCTTCTGGGAAAAATTCAAGATCGCCTACCCGGGGATTCAGGACAAGGCGCAAAGGTACGCCGACGCGGTCGGCACCGCGGAGATCGACGAGGCCACGGCGCTCACCGCCGTCGAGTCGTTCGTCACCGGGCTCGACGACGACTGGGTCTCGACGCTCAAGACCGTGGCGATCGACGCGATCGTCGGCGCCGGCGTCGGCGTGCTGGTGGGCGGCCCCGGCGGCTTGCTGCTCGGCGCCGTGCTCGCCGTCCTCGCCGATCAGCTGCTGATCGAGAAAAACCTGGGACTGCCCGGCCTCGTCACCGAGGCGAAAAAGGAGGTCAAGAACTATCAGGTGGCGACCTCTGTCACCGCGCTGCCGCCGCCCGCCGACGCGGCCGCGGACGCTGCCGCCGCCGCGCCGGCCGCCGCTCCGGCGGAGCCGGAAGTCTTCAGCCTGAACGAGCTCGCAACCGCCAACGGCGATTTTTCGCGGCTGCTGCTCCACATCGAGGCGAACAGGGTCTATTACCTCAACAAGATCTGGGCCGGCGAGATCCCCGAGGTGCGGCTCGCCCGCTTTCGTCTCAAAGGCATCGACCGCTACATCGACAACGAACTGCTCGGCTTCGTCGGCGACAAGGCGGCCTACCCGCTCCGGCTCGACTTGCTGCCGCAGGGCCTCGCCGATTATCTGCGCGACAAGGTCATCAAATTCGATCCCGACAAAAAAGAGCGCCTGAACGGCGTCAGCACCGATCCGATCGAGGAGAAGGGCATCGACTCCGCGACGCTTCCCACCAACGGCGTCTACATGGAGGCGATGGTCGGCAACTGCGAGGCTCTGGAGCCGTTCCTGCTCGATCACCGCAAGCTCGACGTGGCGGACAAGCAGGCGGAGGTCGACCGCAAGGTCGAGGAGGCGAAGCAGGCGGCGAAGGAGACCGAGCGCTACGACCTGCGCTTGAAGCAGAAGCCGCCGCTGCTGGAATTTCCCCAGCCCCCGCCGCCGGAGGAAAAGTGACGCGCGATGGCTGACCGCGCTTCACCGTTCGCCGACTTACTCGACGACGTGATTGCCAAGCCCAAGCGCGATTTCGTCGACCAGCCGCGCGACGAGGCGCTCAGGATCGCGCAGGCGCCTGCGGCGGCCAAAACGTCAGGCCTAACGTGGCGGCTGGGCGATGTGGCAGACCTCAAAGATGCAACGAACGATCCTCTAGTGCTGCGTGCATCTGAGTGTATCGCGGGAACCCTCGTGGGCCAGCAGCTCATCACCGAACTGAAAAAAAGAATTAAGACGCGGCCTCCGCTCACTGTCGAAGTGTTCACAAACACCGATGCCATGGCTGACCGCCAAAAAGAGCTGGCCGGTGTGAGCCATGTCGACGGACAAGGGCTGCACGGCTTTACCCGGCCCGTCTCACTGAAGCCGTTCCGTATCGCGGATTTCGATCAGATCGAGCCGAATCTGCACTTCGTCGTGGGTATCAAGACACTTCGGGAGCGTTCCAACGCAGATAACAATAAGGAATCGGATTTCCTGCAATTCTCCGATCCTGTCCGTTTGCTGAGCATGGCCGAGACGATCTTTCACGAGTTTCTCCACGCCTCGACTGTTGCCGCGACGGCGAGGGAAAAGCTCGGAATCCAGCGGGCTGCGCCAGAAGCTTCACAAAAAGGGCCATTCTTGGAAGCGGATCTTACCGGACACGGCGACGATACCTCGTTCGAGATCGATCCGTTCAAACTGCAGTTGATAACCGATGGCCAAATCGACCCCAGCTTCAAGCAGCGCCTGGAGGCCTTCGTAAGGGAGGTCGTCGATACGTTTCAATTGAGGAAAAAGTTGGAAGCCGAACGGGCACAATTCAAAAAGCTCCAGAAGAAGTAGATGACCGACCGCAATTCACCGTTCGCCGCCGAGCTCGACGAGGTCATCGCCAAGCCCAAGCGCGAGCTCGTCGATCAGCCGCGCGAAGAGGCGCTCAAGATAGCGCAGGCGCAGCCAAAGGAGCCATGGTCGACGTACGTGCCTTTCGAGACGGGAGCGGATCTGGACGTCAAGGTCAGCGCGCTCGGCCTTTCGTTGAACGGCACCGGAAAAGTGGAAGAACGGACGGACGATAAGCTCCACTTTTCCCTCGTCATTCCGGTCAAGATCGATATCAATTTATTTAACTTTCATATCGAGAAAGAGACGAGGGCGGACGTGACAATCGTTTATGTCGAAGACGGCGGGCGCAATTCGCTGAAGTTTACTTTCGGCTTCGAGAAAGAGCAGCAAAAAAACGTTTCCATTCAATCATCACCCACTGAACGGATCCTAACGATGCCCGGCGGGCTCGAGCTCCCAACCGGTGTGAAAACCCCGTTGTTCCCCGAAAAAGTAACATTGAAGGTCATCCACATAAGACGAAAACCGGACGGGGTCGAAGCCGAAGCGGAAATGGCCGGTCTCCCCAACGCCGTCATGCAGGCGACGAAGAAAGCGCCGGCGGCGGCAGCGAAGAAGTAATAGGGTTTCGGCGCGGGGAAGGCTTCGCACAACTGCGTAAGCTTACTTTCGAGCTTTCTTCCTCTGCTCCGCCCGCCACGCCCGTCTCTCCGCTCGCTCTTCCGGCGTAGGGCCGCGCACGAGCTCGAGGGCCAGCGACGCGTGCCAGCGCACGACGCGCGAGCGCTCGGAATTGAACTTGTGTAACAGGCGCATGAAGCGCGGCGGAATGCTTTTCGAGCGCATGCAATATATATCCCCGATATAGAGCGCGACAGCGCCGGCCGTGCTGAGAGCTGCCCCAGCGCTAGAATGATCATAGCGCGCACGGTTGTGTTCCGCTCGCGGGAAAGAGCGCGTAGCAATATTGGTGTCGATTCTTTCTTGAAAGGTCTTCTCGGCGCGCCGAGTTGCGCCAAAATATACGCCCCGATCTCGCGGTTTCGCATCTGCTCGCTGCGCAAAAGGTTGGCGGCATGCGCGAAAACCTTCTTACTCGGGCGTGAGCGCAATTCACTCGCCGCCATGAACCTCACGAAAGGCTCGCGATCGTCTAGGTACGAAAGTAGGGCCGTGACGTTATACGATTTTAGTCCAAGCCATACGAGATGATTTACGGAATTACCGGTTTCGTACCACTCGGCTTTCATGACGCGGGATTATAGCATGATGCCGCGTCGGTCTTGAGAGGGCGAAGTTACAGCCGCGCCGTTGTCTCGATCTCGATCAATTTGCCTTCCGCTGAATAGCCGTCGACGAAAGCGTATTCCATCTGCGGAATAGCGGCGGGTACGACCTTGCGGAACAGCGCGTTAAGCGCTTCGATCGTCTGGCTTCGGTGGAGATAAAAAGAAACTTTCGCGACGCGCTCCCACGACGCGCCCGCGTCGGCGA
>DATFWH010000332.1:0-17732 GCA_035259465.1 Binatia bacterium | reverse complement strand
GGCCGCCGAACTGGACGATGACGCCGTCGGGATTCTCGCGGCTGCAGATCTCGAGCACGTTTTCGAGCGTCAGCGGCTCGAAGTACAATTTATCGGAAGTGTCGTAATCGGTGCTCACCGTCTCGGGGTTACAGTTGACCATGATGGTCTCGTAGCCGTCCTCCTTGAGGGCGAAGGCGGCGTGGACGCAGCAGTAGTCGAACTCGATGCCCTGCCCGATGCGGTTCGGGCCGCCGCCGAGAATCATGATCTTCTTCCGCCCGGTGCGACTCGACTCGTCCTCGCCTTCGTAGGTCGAATAGAGATACGGCGTGTAGGCGGCGAACTCGGCGCCGCAGGTATCGACGGCGCGGAAGACCGCGCGCACGCCGGCGGCGCCGCGCGCGGCGCGGATATCGTCTTCGGTCCGGCCCGCCAAAATGGCGAGGCGGCGGTCGGAGAAGCCCAGCTGCTTCATGCGCAGCAAAAATTCCGGCGTGGGCTCGCCCGTGTCCTTGATCTCCGTCTCCGCTTCGATGATCTGCCGGACGTGCTCGAGAAACCACGGATCGATTTTGCTGAGGTCGTGGATCTCGTCGACCGAGAGGCCCAGCCGAAACGCGTCGCCGAGATACCACAAGCGCTCGGCGTTCGGGACGCGCAACTTATCGCGCACGAGCTTTAAATTCTCCTCGCGGTCTCCCGTGCCCTGAATCTTCTCCTCGAAGCCGTAGGAGCCGATCTCGAGCGAGCGCATGCCCTTCTGCAGCGACTCTTTGAACGTGCGTCCGATCGCCATGACTTCGCCGACCGATTTCATCTGCGGCGTGAGGATGTCTTTCGCCTGCGGGAACTTCTCGAAGGTGAAGCGCGGAATCTTCGTGACGACGTAGTCGATCGTCGGCTCGAAGCAGGCGGGCGTCTCGCGGGTGATGTCGTTGCGGATCTCGTCGAGCGTGTAGCCGACGGCGAGTTTGGCCGCGATCTTGGCGATCGGAAAGCCGGTCGCCTTGCTCGCGAGCGCCGAGCTGCGCGAGACGCGCGGATTCATCTCGATCACGACCATGCGCCCGTCGGCGGGATTGACGCCGAACTGGATGTTGGATCCTCCGGTGTCGACGCCGATCTCGCGGATGACGCGGATCGCCGCGTCGCGCATGACCTGGTACTCCTTGTCCGTCAGCGTCTGCGCCGGCGCGACGGTGATCGAATCGCCGGTGTGCACGCCCATCGGATCGAAATTTTCGATCGAGCAGACGATCACGACGTTGTCGCGATGGTCGCGCATGACTTCCAGCTCGAACTCTTTCCAGCCGAGGACGGACTCTTCGATCAAAATTTCGTGCACGGGCGAGATATCGAGTCCGCGCTGCACCACTTCTTTGAAGTCCTCGGCGCCGTAGGCGATGTTGCCGCCGCTTCCGCCGAGCGTGCGCGACGGACGGATGATGACGGGAAACTTGAGGCGCTTCTGAATCCGGTTGGCGTCGCGCATGCTGCGCGCGTAGCCGCTCCGCGGGAGATCGAGGCCCGCCCGCGTCATCGCTTCCTTGAACAGGTCGCGGTCCTCGGCCTTCTTGATCGCTTCCAGATTCGCGCCGATCATCTCGACGCCGTTGCGCTCCAAAATCCCCTGCTCGGCGAGATCGATCGCGATATTGAGCGCGGTCTGCCCGCCGATCGTCGGCAGCAGCGTGTCGGGGCGCTCTTTCTGGATAATTTTCTCAACGACCTCGACGGTGATCGGCTCGATGTAGGTCCGGTCGGCGAAGCCGGGATCGGTCATGATCGTCGCGGGGTTCGAGTTGACGAGGATGATCCGGTAGCCCTCTTCCTTCAGCGCCTTGCAGGCCTGCGTGCCGGAGTAATCGAACTCGCACGCCTGGCCGATCACGATCGGGCCGGAGCCGATGAGCAGGATCGATTTGATGTCGGTGCGCTTGGGCATTTTATCGGCTCTGCTTCTCCATCATGTCGACGAAGCGCTTGAAGAGATAGCTCGCGTCGTGCGGGCCGGGCGAAGATTCGGGATGGTACTGGACAGAGAAGATCGGCATCTCCTTGTGCGCCAGTCCTTCCACCGTGTTGTCGTTGAGGTTCACGTGCGTCACGACGGCGGCCCCCTTGAGCGAGTCGGCGTCGACGGCGAAGCCGTGGTTCTGCGCCGTGATCTCGACTTTCTTCGTCGTCAGATCCATCACCGGCTGGTTGCCGGCGTGGTGGCCGAACTTGAGCTTGTAGGTCTTGCCGCCGAGCGCGAGGCCCAAAATCTGGTGCCCCAGGCAGATGCCGAAGATCGGCTTCTTGCCGAGAAGCTTTTGCACGTTGTCTTTCGCGTACGGCACCGCGTCGGGATCGCCGGGGCCGTTCGAGAGAAAGATCCCGTCGGGATCGAGCGCGAGGACCTCTTCCGCCGGCGTCGCGGCGGGAACGACCTTGACGCGGCAGCCTGACTCGGCGAGGCCGCGGAGGATGTTGCGCTTGATGCCGAAATCGTACGCCACGACGAAGAATCCCGGCCGGTCGAGCGTCGGCGTTTTCGGCTTCCGGCTTTTCTGCGGCTGCTCCGATTCCTCTCGCTTGCGATAGCCCGCGCCGAGCTCCCAGCGCCCTTCGCCCCAGTCGTAAGCCTCGCGGCAGCTTACTTCCTTAACGAGGTCGCGCCCGACCAGGCCGGGCGACGCCTTCGCCTTGGCGATCAGCTCTTCGTGGTTGACGCTCCGCGTCGAGATGATCGCTTCCTGCGAGCCCTGGTCGCGCAGGCGGCGCACGAGCGCCCGCGTGTCGATGCCTTCGATGCCGACGATGCCGTGCTCGCGCATATAGTCGCCGAGCGTCCGCGTAGCGCGCCAATTGCTCGGCTTCGCGCAGTATTCCTTGACGATGAAGCCCTTGACGAACGGTTTCAGCGATTCGACGTCCTCGGGATTGACGCCGACGTTGCCGATCTCGGGATAAGTCATCGCGACGAGCTGGCCTTCGTAGGAGGGATCAGTGAGAATCTCCTGATACCCCGTCATGCTGGTATTGAAGACCACTTCGCCGACCGCGTCGCCTTCGGCGCCGAAGCCGCGGCCGATGTAGTAGGTGCCGTCTGCGAGTGCCAGAATCGCTTTCATGGATTTCTTCCGTCCGTCGCGTCGTGACTCTCGGAGCGCGCCTCGGGCCGCTGAACGCTGTCGCTGCCGGCGAGAATCGAGTAGATCACGACTTTATCCTTCTCGTCCTGCTCGACTTCGCGGAGCTTCACGCGCACGCGTTCTTTCTCCGAGCTCGGAATGTGCTTGCCCACGTAGTTCGGCTTCACGGGAACCTCGCGGTGGCCGCGGTCGATCAGCACCGCGAGGCGCACCGAGCGCGGCCGGCCGGCTTTAAAGATAATGCTGAGAGCGCTCTTGACGGTCTTGCCGGTATAAATAACGTCGTCGACGATGACGACGGGGCGGTCTTTCAGACTCAGCGGCTCGGTCGTGCCGTCGTCGCCCGAAGACCGGTGGATGCCTTCGTTGCCGCCGAAGATTTCGATTTCACCGACTTCCACTTTTCGCCCGTGGCCCTTCTCGATCTCCGCCGCGATGCGGCGCGCGAGCACCGCGCCTTTAGTCTTGATGCCGAGAAGCGCCAGCCGCTCGTCGCCCTCGCTGTCTTGGAAAATTTGCGCGCTGATCTGCCGGATCGCGCTCTGGATCTCTTCCTCACCCATGATGCTCCGCTGCGGGCCGCCCTTATACGGCTCGTAGTCGAGCTCTTCTGCCTGCTTGATCGAATCGAAAATCGCGAGCTCGCCGCGGCCGAACCACTCCATCACGGTGTCGGCGAGCGATGCGTCGCAGGCGCAATACCGGCGCGAGATCGTGTGGCCGACAAACTCCACCTTGAGCTGATGGTTGCAGTAGAAGCAGCGGAGAATCAGCGCGCCGCCGGGGCCGGCGGAGAGCAGCTCGAAGCGCGGATCGGTGGACTGAATCTCCATGCGCGTGACGCAGTTGGCGTTCGCGCATTCCGGTCCGAGGCGCTCGGGGCTGCGGTACAGCACGGCCTTTTTGTGTGAGCGCGCTCTCGCCCCTGAGCCCGCGAGGAGGAAATGCAGCAGCGCCATGCGCACCGGCACGCCGTACGCCGCCTGCTTGAAATAGATTCCGCGGCGGTCTTTATCGATCGCCGGCGAAAGCTCGTCGACGCGCGGCAGCGGATGCATGACGACGGTGTCTTTGAAGCGCCGCTCCTTGAGGAAACTCTCCCCCAAACTCGGATACTGCCCTCCGGCGTCTTTCTTGATCCGCTCCTTTTGCTTGCGCGTCACGTAAAAGGCGTCGAATTTAAGCCCCTGCGCCATGCCCTCGATGCGGCCCTGCAGGTTGCGGTCGACCTGCGTGAAAAGAGCCAGCTGGTGCGGATGATTCGGCGTCAGATAGATCGCGTCGGTCTCGGCGACCGCGGCTTGAAGATCGTTGGACGCGACCGGCGTAAGATTATAACGATATTCGCGCTCGAGTTTCTCGATCACATATTGCGGCAGCTCCATGCCGTTCGCGGCGAGCGTCACGACGTTGACGCCGAAGCGCGCGAGCGCGTAAACGAGCGAATGAATCGTCCGGCCGTGCTTCAAATCGCCGCAGATCACGACGGTGAGGCCCTTGAGCGAGCCCTTTTCCTTCTTCAGCGTATAGAGATCGCACAGCGTCTGCGTCGGATGCTCGTGGCTGCCGTCGCCGGCATTGATTACCGGCACGTCGGCGTATTCCGCCATCGCCTGTACCGCGCCGTCCCAGTAATGCCGCACCACCATGACGTCGGAATAGCTGGAGACGACGCGCGCCGTGTCGGCTATCGTCTCGCCCTTGGCGGCGGACGAGCTTTTCATATCGGGACAGCTGATGACCGAGCCGCCGAGGCGCTGCATCGATGATTCGAAGGAGAGGCGCGTCCGCGTGCTCGCCTCGTAGAACAGCGTCGCCATGATCTTGCCCGCGAGCGCGGCGGCCTTCGCGCCGCGGCGCTCGGGCAGCATCTCGTCCGCGAGCGCGAAGATCTCCTCGATTTCGCGGTCGCTCAGATCTTCGATGGAAATGAGATCGCGCTTGCCGCTCATGACCCCTTTTTCGCCGTCACGGTGACGAGATCGGCGCCGTCGGATTCCTGAAGCCGGACGTTGACGCGCTCGGATTCGCCGACTTTGACGTTTTTTCCGACAACGTCGGCGCGGATCGGCAGCTCGCGATCGCCCCGGTCGATCAGCGTCGCGACGAGAATCTTCCGCGGCTTGCCGATGTGGCCGAGCATCTCCAGCGCCGCCCGGATCGTCCGGCCGGTATTGATCACGTCGTCCACCAGCACGACGGCGCGGTCGTCGATCGACACCGGCACTTCCATGCGCGGCGGCTCGTCCGCCGCCGAGTGCCCGACATCGTCGCGGTACGGCGTCACGTCCACGACGCCGAGCGCGGGCGCGCTTCCCGTCAGACTCTCGACCTTCCGCCCGATGCGGCGCGCCAGATGCGCGCCGCGCGAGCGGATGCCGATCAGGGCGATTCCGTCCGCGCCGCCGTTCTTTTCGATGATTTCGTGCGCCATCCGGCTGATCATGCGCCTGAGCTCCTCTTCTTCGAGGATGACGCGCTTCTCCGCTTCCATAAAATAAAAAAACCTCGGCGGTTTACCGCGGAGGTCTTCGAGCGTCTTTAATCTTGTCGACCGACTTCGTCATCGAAACCTTTTCCAATCTCGCTGGATTGGCTTAAAAGGCTGAATTTTTTATATGCCGCGGTTTACGCGAAGTCAAGGATTTCTTTGGCGCCGCGCTTACATCGAGGGAAATTATTTCGGTGCGGACGGATTGCCGATCAATTTGCAGCCGAGCGACGGAGATCGGCAGCTTGAACCGCCGCGGCCCCGCGCTCCCGGGATTGAGATAGATGACGCCGCTCTCCTCTCTGATCGACGGCATGTGGGAATGACCGCTGACGACGACGCGATAACCGGCCGCCGCCGGATCGATTGCCAAATCCCTCACGTTGTGAATCAAGTAGATTCCGACCCCTTCGGGCTTCACTTCGAGGGTGTCGGGAATCTTGCGCGCCCACCCATCGCGATCGTTGTTGCCTTTGATCGCGACGACATCGGCGATCAAGCGGAGCCGTTCGAGAACCTCCGGCGCGCCGATGTCGCCGGCGTGGAGAATGAGATCGGTCCCCCGAAGCGCGTTCAGCGCCTCGGGACGGACAAGGCCGTGCGTATCGGATATGACGCCGATCGTTTTCATCGAGTCCTTCATCACGTTATGGGAATACATTCGCCTTGACAATCGCGGCAGGGGCTGGGCTATACATGTCTATGTAAAGTCCTGCCACCTGAGTGTAAAGTTTTTGGAGTTATCGGAGGATTTATGGCCGGAATCGTCGACGCCGACACCCACGTTTCAGAGTCCACGCACATGTGGGAGCTTTTCGACCGCGAGATGTACCCGCGGCGGCCCGTAGTCGTCAAAACGCCCGAGGATACGCTCTACGGCCCGCGCAACGCGTTCTGGCTGATCGACGGCGACATCGTCCCGCGCCCCGTCGGGCGGCGCAGCTACCGGCTGATCACGCCCTCGGAGACCAAGCTCGAGCAGACGCGCGGCGACATTCATCTCGCCTGCCGCGAGATGACCGATATTCCGGCGAGGCTTCGAGATATGGATAAGCTCGGCGTCGATATTCAGGTGATCTACCCGACGCTGTTCCTTGTCTATCTGACCGACGATCCGGCCCTCGACACGGCCCTTTCCCGCGCGTACAACCGCTTTCTCGCCGACGCCTGCGCGAAAAGCAACGGCCGGCTGCGCTGGGTGATCGTGCCGCCGCTGCGCTCGATCGAAGAGTCGGTCAAGGAACTCTACTGGGGAAAGGAACACGGCGCGGTGGGAGTCTTCTTTCGCGGCCTCGAGGGCGACAAGACGCTCGACAATCCTTGTTTTTTCCCCGTTTATCAGGCGGCGAACGATCTCGGCCTGCCCGTCTGCATCCATACCGGCATCGGCAACGCCGATCTGCTCGACCTGGTCGACGTCGAGCGCAACCACAGCTTTCTCGCCAGCCGGGTGCTGCCGTTGGTGGCGTTCCGCGACCTCGTCGCGAACAAGATTCCCGAGATGTTCCCCAAGCTGCGCATCGGTTTTATCGAAGCCTCGGCGGGTTGGGTGCCCTTTCTCGTGCATATCTTGCGCCGATTGATCAAAGAGAAGTGGAAGTATTATTCGAGCAGCACGGATCTTTTCGAGGATTACCGTCTCTTCGTCGCCTGCGAGGCGGACGAAGACGTGCCGTATCTCGCGCGCTATACCGGCGAAGGTCATCTGCTCATCGGAAGCGACTACGGCCACAACGACCCGTCCGCCGAGCGGCAGCTCGCGGCCACGATGCGCGCGCGCGAAGATACTCCGGCGGCGTTGACGGAGAAGATTCTTGGAGACAACGCGCGGCGGTTCTACGGCGTTTAGAAAGGCTCTTAGGGGTTTTTTCGGCAGGCGTTCAGGTAATTAACCGATTGTCGGGATACTTCTGTCGGTTTATTTCCTAATCGAAATTAACCGCGGAGTGAACTAATGGATGTCGAAGTTCATTTGCAACCCGAATGGCGGAGCCGACTGCTGGATGTTTTTCCAGGCCAATCGAAAGTGCACGCAGCACTAGAAAATGCCGTCGAGTTGATCGGCGGCAGCCAGGCGCTCGATGAATTCGTCGTTACATGCGGTGAGTCGGAGTTGGCGGTCCTACGCCAAGCCGCCCGGGAGCACTGCCCGGGAGCCGTAGAGTTCATCGACTTCGCCCTGCAGCGCTCGCGCCTTTACCGGTCGACGAGGTCGTGATGGAGCTTCGGCGACATCCTCTCATGACCTATCGCGGCGCGCCGAGCTGGCCGCCGGTGTGGGGGTCGGCAGGAAAATCCGCCGATCGTCCGAACGGCGAGATCGGCATTCTCGTCGGCATAGAACCGTCCAGAGTCGAGCCCGGCAATCGGTATTTCATTACCGTCAAGCATAACGGATCGTCTTACACGGGCTGTCTGCTCGTCGACGACGGCCGCTTCGGGGAAAAAATCTCTCGGCTGCTGCAGCGTCATCTCCGCTGTCCGCTCGAGGTGATCGGGGGCATCGACGTTCGCGATCGCCTCGACTGAGCCCGCTTTCGTTTCTAGCCCAATAGAACCAGAATCCAAACGACGACCGCGAGCGCGATCGCGCAGAACACTCCGGCGGAGCCAAGATCTTTCGCCCGGCCGGCGAGCTCATGGCGCTCGGGGCCGATTCGGTCGATGGCGGATTCGATGGCGGTATTGATCAACTCGACGATGATCACGATGAGCCAGCTCCCCAGGAGCAGCGCACGCTCGACGCCGTTCTTTCCGAGCCAGAGCGCCGCAGGCGCAAGCACGATCAAAACGGCGGCTTCCTGCCGAAACGCCTGCTCGTGGCGCCACGCTGTTCGCAAACCGGAAAGAGAATAGCGCGTCGCCCACCAGAGACGCTGCAAATTTCGGCTAAGCCAATTCATATCGTGCTCGCAAAGGAGCAGCGCGATTTACTCGCATCCCTTAATCGTAGTCAAGTAACTCCCTCCATTGACCGAGCGCACTCGAACGATAAGGATGAAAGGAGGAAATCAAAAAAAGGATGAACGGATGGCTAAAAATAAATTACGAACGATTTTTCTGATTCTAGCGGCGATCGCCATCTCGGCGCTTCCAGTATGTGCACAAACGCGCACCGATCGCGCGCCAACCGGAAGCAGCGCTGCGCAATCGCCCAGCGGCGGCGACGCAGCGGTGACCGGACAGAGCCCGACAGGCAGAACCCAGACCAGCCCGGTCACGCCGCAAAGCTCAGCGGGCATGGCGGCGAGCAGCGAAGAGATTCAAAAACTCCAGCAAGCCTTGAAAGACCGCGGGCAGGATCCAGGCACCGTCAACGGCGTCATGACGCCGCAGACGCAGCAGGCGCTGCGAAACTTCCAGGCGCAGCAGGGTCTCAACGCCACCGGGACGCTGGATGCGCAGAGCCGGACAGCGCTCGGCTTGGGGCTTAGCGCCGGAAACGCTCCCGCGACAGGCGGAACGGGCGCAGGCAATTCGACCGGAACGGGCCTCGGAACGCCGATCGATCCTACGCTCACGCCCGGTCAGGAGGCTGTGCCCGGCTCCACCTCGCGCGGCACTTCGGCGCCGGCTCCCTCGACCGGACTCGGAACGCGCGCACCATCTTTGGGGACCGGAACTGAATCCGGCGTTCCCGGCACGGCGGGAACTCCTGGAGCGGGCGGTCTCGGTGGAACCGGCAGCACAGGCGGCACTGGAGGCGCGGGTGGCGCCGGCGGCGCCGCAGGCGGCAAATAAGCTAGAAAGTACTCGGCCCACCCCCCGGAAACGGGCGGAAGAGACTGCTCGCGCAATGTGAGACGGCTTATGAGCTGACGGCCTCTTTCGCCCGTCTCGATTTTTAACTTGTGCGAAAAGTCTAATCGTGCTCCGCCGCCGCTTGGATTTGTCCGAGCTTGCTCAGCACGGCGCCGAGCGGGCCGATGTCGGCGGGCATGCCGTCGGCAAACGCGATTGTCAGCCCCGAGTACGGCGAAACGCGCGGGCCGGGCGTCAAGATGCCGGCGAGATTCAATGGATCGGCTGCGGAAACGAGAATCGTCTCCGATTTTTTTTCGCGGCGGATCGCGCGCAGGACCTCCACGGCCTCCGGCAGCGCGAACTGCTGCCCGACAAAACCGTTGACGAACCGGCCGCCGCGTATCTCGCCGCGGGCTTCGAGGCGGCGGCAGACGTCGAGCACGCTGCGCCACGAGGGCGCGGCGCTCTCGCGCGCGAGCAATTCGCGCAGGACGACACCGTAGCGCCGCAGCAACTGCCGCGTGATGAACTCGACGGATTCCTCAGCCGCCGCGGCGTGCGTATGCCAGAGCGACCAGCGGCCGATCGGCATCAATCGCTCCGGCGAGCGGCCGCCGGAAACAATGCGTAATCGCCGCCGCGCCTGCCGCTTGCTCTCCGGCAGGAGCAGCGTTCGCAATCCGGCGATGCCGTCGCCGGTGACGAGGCCCGCAGCGACCAGCTCCCAAAGCGCCGCCTCGGCGCCGGCTTTGAGCAGCCCCGCGCCGCGTGCGACGTCGGTTAAAAACGACGCGCCGTGCTTTTCCAAGTATTCCAGCGCGGCGCGCGCCGATCCCGACAGCCTCACGCCGCCGTTGTGCGCCGGCAGGAAATAATGCAAATCATCGCGCAGGGCGAACGAGATCGGCGCCGCGCGCCCCGGCGACTGCCGGCGTCTCCTCTTCCGGGCGGGCGCGGCGTTGGCATCGTCTTCTTTCACGTTCGGGCGCAGTCTGCCCCAGCTCACCACGCCGCCGAGACACAGCTCCTCCAGCGCGCGAGGATCGTAATTCGCCACGCGCGCGGGGAGAACGTGCTGTTCCCATGCCGGCGCGGGCAGCTCGAGGCCCTGTAATTGCCCGACGATTTCCTCCACTCCGGCTCGCCCATGGAGCTGCGTGCCCGGCGCGATGTGCTGCCAACGGAAGAGAAAGCGCATCAAGTCCGCCGCCGTGACCGGCTCGATCTCGCGCCTGAGCTCCCCCAGCGTCAGCCGATGGATGCGCGCGAGCAACACGCGCTCGCACCATTCCGTCTCGCCTGCGGAACCGGTAAATTCGCCGCGCAGCACCACGCCCGAGATTTCCAGCGCGAAGAGTGCCTGCTCGACGGCGTTCCGCGGCAGGCCGAGCATAGCCGCGAGTGCGGTTGCCGTCGTCGGCCCGGCGATCTCGAGCCAGCCCTGAACAATTTTTCGCGCCGCGTATTCTCGATCGAGCGATTCGCCGGCAGCTCCGGAGAGCGGCGGTACAATCCGCGCGTCCGGCAAAAGTGCCTCAACCAGCGCGATTCGTTCCGCGGCGACGTAGGCGCGGCGCTCGACGCCGTCGGACCACGATGCGACCGCGGCTCTGCTCTCCGCGATAAGCTTCTCCGCCCAATCGGTCCACTCCGTCGCGCGCTCGACCGGCAGGATGCCGACGGAAAGCAAAAGATCGTGCAGCTCCTCGGGATCGCGAAGATCCGGGCGCACGGAATCCCGCACCTGCTCGATGGCCGCCGCGCTGAGCGCGCCGATGCCGCGCGCGAGATCGGGATCGGTGCGGCGGAGCGACACCGCCCGCGCGCGCCGCTCTTCCAGCGGCGCATCGTCCAGGAATGCGTAAGGATTGGCGTTGAGAATCTCGTGGGCCATCGGCGAGGGCGCCGGCGTATCGACCGAGATCGTCTTCAACTTGCCGGCTTCGAGCGCCGCGACGATTTCTTTCAGACCGTCCACATCGAGCGCCTCGTGCAGGCAATCGTAAATCGTCGTCTCTACGAGTGGATGATCCGGAGGCTCCACCGGACCGCTGCGGTTGTCGCCGCACATAAGCTGCTCGGGGAAAACCGCGCCGAGCAGATCCTCGGCGCGCATGCGCTGGAGCGCGACCGGAACCTTTTTCCCGCCGGCGAAACGCAACAGCGCCAGCGAGCGCGCCGCGTTCCAACGCCATCGGTTGTCGAACATCGGCGACGCGAGCGCCGCCTGAATCAACTCGAGCTCGAGCGTCCCCGTCCGAACCATCGAGAAGACATCGGCAAGCGCGAACGAGTGCTGCTCACCGAGCGACAGGACCATGCCGTCGTCGGTCGCCGCCGCTTGCAGCTCGCGGTCGAAGTTCAGGCAGAAGCGCTTCCTGAGCGCCAGACCCCACGCGCGGTTGATGCGACCGCCGAACGGCGCATGGATGACGAGCTGCATACCGCCGGCCTCGTCGAAGAAGCGCTCGGCCACGACGCAGCGATCGGTCGGGACGCAGCCGAGCATCGCCTGCGTCTCTTCGACATAGGCGATCATTTGCGCCGCCGCGGCTTCCGGCACGCCGGTTTCCGCAACCAGCCAGCCGATCGCGGCTTGTTTATCCGAAGCCCGGCGAAAAATCTCTTCTCTCAATTCCGACACGGCGGCGGAGAGCTCGCGGCTGCGGCCCGGCGATTCGCCGAGCCAGAAAGGAATCGACGGCGGGAGTCCGTGCGCGTCCTCGACCCAGACCTTTCCCGCAGCGACGCGCTTGATGCGCCACGAGTTGTTGCCGAGAAGAAAAATGTCGCCGGCGAGGCTCTCGATCGCGAAATCCTCGTTTACCTTCCCGACGAAGGTCTCGTCGCCGGCCATGATCACATCGTAGTCCGCCGTCTCGGGAATCGCCCCGCCGTTGGTGATCGCGGCCATGCGCGCGCCGCGCCGCGCGCGCAGCCGACGGTGAACCTGGTCGCGATGGATATACGCCTGCCGGCGACCTCTCCTCCCCGCGATCCCTTCGGCGAGCGTCTCCAGTACCTGGTCGAACTCGCGCCGAGTGAGGTCGCGATACGGATAAGCGCGGCGCATCAGCGCGAACAATTCCTCTTCGCCGATCGATTTGCTTCCGCTTTCTTCCTGCGCCCCCGGTTTCGGCGACGGCGCGACGCTGGCAACGGTCGCGACCATTTGCTGGGCGAGGATATCGAGCGGTTTCTCGGGAATCGTGACGCGATCGAGCGCGCCGGCCCGAACCGCGCGCACGGCGGCGGCGGCCTGCATGAGATCGTCGCGTGTGAGCGGGTAGAAAATTCCCTTCGGCACCGCGCCCAGCCAGTGGCCCGAGCGGCCGATGCGCTGGAGCAGCGAGGCCAAGTTCCGCGGAGCGCCTATATGACAGACGAGCTCGACGTGACCGATGTCGATGCCCAATTCGAGGGATGCGCTTGCGACCACGACGGGAAGCTTCCCGGTCTTGAGTCCTTCTTCGACCTCCAGGCGGCGCTTGCGCGAAAGGCTCCCGTGGTGAGCGCCGACCTTGCCCTCGCCAAGCCGGGAAGTCAGCTGGTGCGCGACGCGCTCGACGAGCCTGCGCGTATGGACGAAGATGAGCGTCGTCCGGTGCGCTTGCACCCGCTCGACAATGCGGTTGTAGACCTCACCCCAGAGGTCCTGGCTCGTGATCGGCCCCAGCTCTTGCTCCGGGACATCGATCGAGAGATCGAGCTCGCGCCGGTGCCCGACGTCCACGATCTCACAGTCCGGTGAGCCCGCCGCATCGATGCGCCCGGTGCCGACGAGCAGCCGCGCTATCTCGTCGATCGGCTTCTGCGTCGCCGAGAGGCCGATCCGCTGGAGCGGCTTTTCCGCCAGCGCGTCGAGCCGCTCGAGCGAGAGGGCGAGATGCGAACCGCGCTTGTCGCCCGCGAGCGCGTGGATCTCGTCGACGATGGCGGTCTCGGCGCCGCTGAGAATTCTCCTGCCGTTCTCCGACGTGAGCAGGATGTAAAGCGACTCCGGCGTCGTAATGAGGATGTGCGGCGGCCGGCGGATCATCGCCTGGCGCTCGGCCGCGGGCGTGTCGCCCGACCGGACGGCGATGCGAATCTCCGGAAGTTGCAGAAAAAGCCCCTCCGCTTCGGCGAGCTTCATGATGCCGGCGAGCGGGACACGGAGATTCTTCTCGATGTCGTTGCCGAGCGCCTTCAGCGGCGACACGTAGACGACGCTGGTGCGGTCCTCGAGGCCGCCAGCGAGTCCGCGCTCGACGAGCCGATTGATCGACCAGAGAAAGGCGGCGAGCGTCTTGCCCGAGCCGGTGGGGGCAGCGATCAGCGTCGCCCTACCTTCCGCGATGTGCGCCCAGCCTGCTCGCTGTGCGGCGGTTGGGCCGGCGCTAAAGTTTTCGGCAAACCAGCGCCGGACCAGCGGATGAAAAGGGATTTCAGTCATGCAAATGGAATGAAAAAAACAGTCATCCCATTTTAAAGGCCGGAGCGTGAGGAGGCAAGCTTAATCATGCGCGTCACACCGCTTCCGCCGCGCTTTCCAAACCAAGGGACAGTACCGAGAATCACGGAATCGGTAGACATGAGCCAGCGGAAATGAAGATGAATCACGATGTCGTCGTTGGTTAACGCATAACCGGTAGTTACCGGAATTGAACGGAGCCCTGCGAACCAGCGACAATGTTTGCTGAAGGGAGGTGCAACGGTATGGATGGGAAAAAATTATTGGCGATGACGCTGGTGCTAGCCGCGATGGCTCTAGCGGGCTGCAGCGCATCGGGCACGGCCTCTGGCTCGGGCGGCGGCTCGGCGTCCGGCTCGGTCTCAGATAGGGATCGCGGCAGTTCGTCCGGCAGCGTATCGGGTTCCGGCTCCGGCAGCGGCTCGTCTTCCGGCTCGGTCTCGGGCTCGGGCGGTAGCGCGTCGGGCAGTACGTCAGGGTCCGGCTCCGGCAGCGCAGCGGGCTCAGGCACAATTCGCTAGCGCTATTGTATTGAGGCACGCCTCGATCGCGTGCCCCTCGAACGAAGCGGGCGGCGATGGGTCACGTTATGCGACCCGTCTCCGCCCGTTGTTTTTGCGTTTGAATTTGTAACCGCGAGTCTGTCGCTCAGTAGATGATTTCCCCCAATCGCTCCCACCTCACCCACCGGTCGCCGCCGTCCCAGGACCAGTAGATGAGGAATGCCTTGCCTTTCACGTCGTCGAGATCGACGTAGCCCCAGAAGCGGCTGTCGTAGCTCTTGTCGCGGTTGTCGCCCATTACGAATATGTGGTGCTCAGGCACGGTTTTCGGGCCGTAATCGTCTTTGATCTGAATGCCGCCGAGTCCGTCATCGCCTTCGAAATAGGCGTGCGGATCCTCGATCGGTTTTCCGTTGATGAGTATTTTCTTGTTGCGGATCTCGACCGTGTCGCCGGCGACGCCGATAACACGCTTGATAAAGTCCTTAGTCCGGTCCTCGGGAAAAATAAAAACCACGACGTCGCCGCGCTTCGGCGTCGTAAACTGCGCGGCGTAATGGCCCCAGCCCGGAATGCGAATGCCGTAGGAAAGTTTGTTGACGAGGATATGGTCGCCGATCTGAAGCGTCGGGATCATCGATCCCGAAGGAATTTTGAACGCCTGCACGATGAAAGTGCGAATGAAAAGCGCCAGGAGCAGCGCCATGATGATGGCTTCGGCGTACTCCCGGACAGTCGATTTCGCCTTCTTGTTTTCTACGGCGATGTCTTTTGCCACGTGACTGTCGATTCCCCTTTCGTATTCGGGCTTCATCCGCAGGCGAGCGAAAAACTAAGACACTAAAAACTCAGCATGACACGAAGCGCCCCCGATGACAATCCTGCCTATCTTTCGCCCGGCTTGAGCGCCGCAAGGAATGCCTCCTGCGGGATCTCTACGCGTCCCACTTGCTTCATGCGTTTCTTGCCCTCTTTTTGTTTCTCCAGCAATTTACGTTTGCGCGTGATGTCGCCGCCGTAGCACTTCGCGGTCACGTTCTTTCTGAGCGGCTTCACGCTCTCGCGCGCGATGATGCGGCTTCCGACGGCCGCCTGGATGATGACCTCGAAGAGCTGCCGCGGAATGACCTCGCGCAGGCGCTGCACCAAGTCGCGCCCGCGAGGATAGGCCTTGTCGCGGTGCGTGATCATCGACATCGCGTCCATGGGGTCGCCGTTGATGCGGACGTCGAGCCGGACAAGATCGCCCGCGCGGTAGCCGGCGACCTCGTAATCCATCGACGCGTAGCCGCGGCTCAAAGATTTGAGACGGTCGTAGAAATCGACGACGATCTCGGTCATCGGCAGCTCGTAGGAAAGCATGACGCGATTCGGACCGAGATAGCGGATTTCTTTCTGGATCCCGCGCTTCTCTTCGCAAAGACCGAGAACGCCGCCCAAATATTCCTGCGGGAGGTGGATCGTCGCGGCGATCACAGGCTCTTCGATGTGATCGATATCGGATTCCGGCGGGAGCTTGACCGGATTATCGATCATGAGCACCTCGCCGGACAGCTTCACGACGCGGTAAACGACTGTCGGTGCGGTCGTTATCAGCGTGACGCTGTATTCCCGCTCCAGCCGCTCGCGCACGATATCCAGATGAAGCAGGCCTAAGAAACCGCAGCGAAAGCCGAAGCCCAGCGCCTGAGAAGTCTCCGGTTCGAACGTGAAAGCGGAATCGTTTAGGCGCAGCTTCTCCAGCGCGTCACGCAGCGCTTGGTATTGACCGGAATCCGCCGGATACAGGCCGCTGAAGACCATGGGCTTCATCGGCTTGAAGCCCGGCAGCGCCTCGGCCGCGGGCCGCGCCGCGTCGGTCACGGTATCGCCGATGCTGGTGTCGCGGATCTCTTTGATGCCCGCCATGAGGAAGCCGACGTCGCCGGCTTTGAGCTCGGCGACCTCGACCGGCGCCGGCGCGAATACGCCGACGCGCGTGATCTCGAACGATTTCCCCGTTGACATCATGCGGATCATCATGCTCTTGCGCGCGACGCCGTCCTTCACGCGCATCACGACGACCGCGCCGTGGTAGGGATCGAACCAGCTGTCGAAGATCAGCGCGCGAAGCGGCGCGTCGGGGTCGCCCTTCGGCGGCGGAAAGTGATTGATGATGCCTTCGAGGATTTCCTTCGTCCCGATGCCTTCCTTCGCGCTCGCGAGGATCGCGTGGGACGCGTCGATGCCGATCACGTCCTCGATCTCGCGCTTGACGCGCTCGGGCTCGGCGCTCGGGAGATCGATTTTGTTGATCACCGGCAGGACTTCGAGGTTGTTGTCGATCGCCGTCTGCACGTGCGCGACGGTCTGCGCTTCGACGCCCTGCGCCGCGTCGACGACGAGCAGCGCGCCGTCGCAGGCGGCGAGGCTCCGCGACACCTCGTAGGTGAAGTCGACGTGGCCGGGCGTATCGATGAGGTTCAGGGTATAGTCGAGCCCGTCGTCGGCGCGGTAGCTGAGCCGCACCGGGCTTGCCTTGATCGTGATGCCGCGCTCGCGCTCGAGCTCCATGCTGTCGAGAAACTGCGCGGTCTTCTCGCGCTCGCTGACGGCGCCGGTGTACTCGAGCAGTCGATCCGCCAGTGTGGACTTGCCGTGGTCGATGTGGGCGATGATGGAAAAGTTCCGGACGCGCTCCGCGCTCATGAAGCCTTGGCTTTCCGGTAATAGGCGATCGTCTCCGCCAGCCCCTGGTCGAGGCTCGTCTTCGGCGCCCAGCCCAAGATTTTTTTTGCGCGCGATGTCTCGAGGACGCTGCGGCGCTGCTCGCCTTCTTTGGCCGCGCCGTGGATCGGCGCGACTTTCGCGCGGAGGCCGGCGGCGAGCTTCGCATAAAGCGTGTTCAAATCGGTTTCCACGCCGGTGCCGATGTTGATGGCGCCGACGAAGGAGCTGTCGAGCGCCAGCATGTTGGCCGCGGCCACGTCGCCCACATAGACGAAGTCGCGGGTCTGCTTGCCGTCGCCGTTAATCACCGGCGTGTTGCCCGAGAGCAGCTGGTCGATGAATATCGCGATTACCCCCGCCTCGCCGCGAAAATTCTGCCGCGGGCCGTAAACGTTGGCGTAGCGAAGAGCGACGTATGGGATGCCAAACGTTGCGAGATAATACGCGAGATAATTTTCACCGGTGAGCTTGCTGACGCCGTAGGGACTCGCCGGCCGTCTGGGATGGTCCTCCGGCGCGGGGAATTTCTCCTGCTCGCCATATATGGCTCCGCCCGATGAGGCAAAAAGGACTTTTTTCAATCCGGCTGCGCGGCCGGCCTCGAGCAGATTCAAAAACCCCAGCACGTTGATACGGGCATCGAAAACCGGGTCGGCGACCGAGCGGCGTACGTCCATCTGCGCCGCGTGGTGGTTCAGCACGTCGGGACATAT
>DATFWH010000331.1:0-6716 GCA_035259465.1 Binatia bacterium | reverse complement strand
CCTTCGCTGTTTAAGAAGCGCGCGCCCAAGGTCCCGACGGCGATTCAGATCGACAACAAGGCTTCCGACGATTTCACGATCGTCGAGGTGTACACACAGGATCGCATCGGCGTCTTGTTCACGATCACGCACACGCTCCACGTCCTAGGCCTGTCGATTCACGTCGCGAAAATCTCCACCAACGTCGATCAGGTGGCGGACATCTTCTACGTCGCCGACGAGCACGGCCGCAAGATCGGGGATACGGCGCGTCTCGAAGCGATCCGCGGGGAACTCTATCGCGCTCTCGTGGGGGAGAATGAACGAGTCGCTCAACCTGCAAATTGATTCCTTCCTGCAGACGCTGACCGTAGAGAAAGGACTCGCGCAGAACACCGTCGAGGCTTACAGCCGCGATCTAACCGGTCTTGCGGCTTTTTTGACGGCGCGCGGCGTCAGCGACTGGAGCGCGGTGCGCGAAGTCGATTTTAGACTGTATATCGCCGCGTTGCGGAGACGAAAGCTCGCGCCGCGCTCGATCGCGCGCGCGATCGTCGCGATGCGGCAGTTCTATCGCTTCCTTGAAAGGGAGCGGCTGATTCAAGAGAATCCGCTGCCACGCGTGAGCGAGAGGAGCGTGTCGCGGAAGCTTCCGCATGTGCTGAGCGGCGACGAGATCGGCAAGCTCGTGGCGCAGCCGGATCCCGCGACGCCCTTAGGACTCCGCGACCGCGCGATGCTGGAGCTGCTGTATGCTTCCGGGCTGCGCGTTTCCGAGTTGGTCCTGCTCCCCGTGCATCAGGTCAACCTCGACGGTAATTATCTGATCGTCAAGGGCAAGGGCTCTAAGGTCCGCCAAGTTCCGTTCGGAAGAAAGGCGCGCGAAGCGCTGGTGCGTTACTTGACCGAGGTCAGGCCGAAGTTTTTGCGGGGCCGGCAAAGCCAGTATTGTTTCGTCTCGCGCTCCGGCAGGCCGATGACACGCCAGGGGTTCTGGAAAGGGTTGCGCCAGCATCGGCTCGCCGCGGGCATCGAGAAGCGCGTGACACCGCACATGCTGCGCCATTCGTTCGCGACGCATCTTTTGGAAAACGGCGCCGATCTCCGGTCGGTGCAGTCGATGCTCGGCCACGCCGACATCGCGACGACAGAGATCTATACGCACGTCGCCCGCGATCATTTGAAGCGCGCGCATCAACAATTTCACCCGCGGGAGAACGGCGGCCGCAAACTGCCTAGAAAATAGGGACTTTTTCCTTGTCTTTTCACTCCGCGTGCCGTATTTTCGAGCCATCCCCGCATGGAAGAAACAATCCGGGACATCGCGATATGGGCCGTGCCGGTCTTGCTCGGGGTGATCTTTCATGAAGTCGCCCACGGCTGGGTGGCGAATAAACTCGGCGATCCGACCGCCGCGCGCCTCGGGCGGCTCACATTGAACCCGATTCCGCACATCGATCTGTTCGGGACGATTCTGCTGCCAGGGATTCTCATAGTCGGCGGCGCGCCGTTTGTCTTCGGCTATGCGAAGCCGGTGCCGGTCAACTTCCAGAATCTTCGCAGGCCGAAGCAGGACATGATCTGGGTGGCGCTCGCGGGACCGATGACCAATATTGTGCTCGCGCTTTTAAGTCTTTATCTCTTAAAATTCGCGGACAGCGCGGCGTATGCCGCGATGCTGGCGACGCCGCTCGCGCTCATGGCGCAGAGCAGCGTCAACATCAACGTCATGCTGGCGGCGTTCAATTTGTTCCCCGTACCGCCGCTCGACGGCGGGCGTGTGCTCGTGGGGCTGCTGCCCAATCCGTATTCCGCTGCGGTCGCCCGCATCGAGCCGTTCGGGTTTTTGATCATCATCCTTTTGCTGATGACGCATACGCTCGATGTCATCTTGGGGCCGATCGTACGCTTCATTCTGGCGGTTTTGGGAGCGCTGTTAATTTCGTAGAAGCGAAGAGATGGACACCATCGTCAGCGGCATGCGCCCGACCGGACGCCTTCACCTGGGCCATCTGCACGGCGCGCTCAGGAACTGGGTGCGGCTGCAGAAGAATTACCGCTGCTACTTTTTCGTCGCCGACTGGCACGCGCTCACGACCGATTACGCTGCGCCGCAAGGCGTGCGGCAAAGCGGTATTGAGATGGTCGCCGACTGGCTCGCCGTCGGCCTCGACCCGGAGCGGTCGGTGATCTTCCGCCAGTCGGCGGTCAAAGAGCACGCCGAGCTCCATTTGCTGCTTTCGATGATCACTCCGCTCGGCTGGCTCGAGCGCAATCCGACCTACAAGGAGCAGATGCGCGAGGTTGAGGGCAAAGACCTCTCGACTTACGGATTTCTGGGATACCCCGTTCTCCAGGCGGCGGATATCGTCATGTACAAGGCGAATAAGGTGCCGGTCGGCGTCGATCAGGCGCCGCATGTCGAGCTTACGCGCGAGATCGTCCGCCGATTCAATCAGTTTTATGGAGACATTTTCCCCGAGCCGGACGTTCTTTTGACCGAGATGGCGAAGGTTCCCGGTCTCGACGGGCGAAAGATGAGCAAGAGCTACAACAACGCCGTCTTTCTCACCGACACGCCGAAAGAGATCGATCAGAAGCTCTCGCGCATGATGACCGATCCCGCGCGCGTGACGCGCAAGGATCCGGGCGAGCCGGAGAAATGCCCCGCGTTCAACCTGCACAAAATTTACTGCACGCCCGACGAGATCGAGTATGTCACGAAGGGCTGCCGCACCGCCGGCATCGGCTGCCTCGAATGCAAAAAGATCATGATCAAGCATGTGATCGCCGACCTCGAGCCGGTCCGGGAGCGGCGCGCGGCGGTGGAAAAGCGCTCCGGCTATGTGGAAGAAGTTCTGGAGCGCGGAAATCGCGCGGCGGCGCAGAAAGCCGAGGAGACGATGACGGAAGTCCGAACGGCGGTGGGGCTATGAATAAATTCCAGCTCGAAATCTTCGAGGGGCCGCTCGATCTGCTGCTCCATCTGATCAAGAAAAACGAGGTCAGCGTCACGGATATTCCCATCGCCGTAATTACCGAGCAATACCTCGAAACACTCGAGTTGATGGAATACCTCGACCTCGACGTGGCGGGCGAGTTTCTGGTCATGGCCGCCACGCTGGTCCAAATTAAGTCGCGCATGCTGCTGCCGCCGGACGAAACGGAGACCGATGAGGAAGAGGACGGCGACCCGCGCGACGAGCTCGTGCGGCGCCTGCTCGAATACCAGAGATTCAAAGAGGCCGCCGGCGAGCTCGAGCGCCGGGACATTCTGCGCCGGGACGTTTTCGCCCGCTCGCCGGATCCGCCGGAGGAAGTCGAGACGGTGGGATTCGAGAGCGTCTCGCTTTTCGATCTTATCAGCGCGCTGCGGACGGTGCTCGAGCGGCTGCCCAAAGACTCGGCGCATCAGGTTGTCTTGGAGACGGTGTCGGTGCGAGAGAAGATGAGCCTGCTGCTGGACGATCTGCATCGCCGCGGCAAAGTCGTTTTCCAGGAGCTTTTCGCTGGGGCTGTGTCGCGGCTCGACGTGATCGTCACGTTTCTCGCGATGTTGGAGCTCGTCAAGATTCGCGCCGTGAAGATCTGGCAGGAAGAGACGGCGGGGCCGATCGTCATAGCGCCGGCCGCGCCGCTCGATGAGATCCAGCAGAAGATGGCCGGCGCGGTCATCGAGGAAGACGGCAATGGAGCGTGATCAGCTGAAGTCGATTTTGGAAAGCCTTCTGTTCGCGTCCGAGGGGCCGCTGACCGTCGCTCGCCTCGGCGAGGTGATCGACGGCGTCGAGCGCAAAGAGATCGCCGCCGCTCTGGCGGAGATGCAGTCGGAATACGATGCCGCCGGGCGCGGCTTCCGCCTCTCGGAGGTCGCCGGCGGCTATCAGCTGCGCACCGCGCGCGAGAACGCTGACTGGGTAAAGAAGCTCTACCGCGACCGCCCGGCGCGTATGAGCAAAGCGACGCTGGAGACGCTGGCCATCATCGCCTACAGGCAGCCGATCACCCGCGCGGAAATGGAGGCGATCCGCGGCGTCGATGTCGACGGTGTGGTCGCGACTCTGCTCGACCGGAGGCTGATCCGCATCGTCGCGCGCAAGGATGTGCCGGGTCGGCCGTTTCTCTACGGCACCACGCCGGAGTTTCTCCAGCTCTTCAACTTGAAAGATTTAAGTCAGCTGCCCACACTGAAAGAGATGGAAGAAATGGCGCTCCCGGAAATCGCCGAAGGCGAAGGGGCGGAGATACCCGCCGAGCCGGTCGCCGGCGACGAGAGCGGCGACAAAACATCGGCGGACGAATAACTTCGCCCGGCCGAATTCCAACATCCGTTCTCATCATCCATGGAGCGCCTGCAGAAGATTCTCGCTCGCGCGGGCCTCGCGTCGCGCCGTGAAGCGGAAAAATGGATCGCGCAGGGACGCGTAACCGTCAACGGCGCCGTCGTCACGAAGCTCGGTTCGCAGGCCGACGCCGCGAAGGACAAGATCAAAGTCGACGGTAAGCTGATCGCGCGCCCGGCGCTGCGCTACGTGCTGTTGCACAAGCCGCCGGGGATGATCACGTCGCTGCGCGATCCGCAGGGCCGGCCGGACCTGGGCGGTTGGCTCGAGGGCCTCGGGGCAAAGGGCCATCTCTTTCCAGTAGGCAGACTCGACTTCAACTCGTCGGGGCTGCTGCTTCTCACGAACGACGGCGAGCTCGCGCAAAAGCTCATGCATCCGCGCTATGAAGTCAAAAAAGTCTATCGCGTCAAGATCAGCGGTCGGCCGGCGGGCGAAGACCTGGAGCGGCTGCGCAAAGGCATTCGGCTGGAAGACGGCTGGACGGCGCCGGCGAAGGTGAAAATCGTCGAGGCGCTCAGCAAGAAAACCTGGCTGGAAATCGAGCTCCACGAAGGGCGCTATCGCGAGGTCAGGCGCATGTTTCAGGCGCTCGGGTTCTTTGTCGAGCGGCTCGTGCGCATCCGCATGGGGCCGCTGCGGCTCGGCTTGCTGGCGCCGGGGGAATACCGCCAGCTGCTGCCTCAGGAAGTAGCCTCCCTGCGAAAGATCATCGGCCTTTCCGCTTCAGCGGACGAGCACGCCCAAAAACTGCAAAAAAAATCCTACTAAGAGGCAGGCGAGCCCCCACAGCGATGGGCGCGGCGCATTCACCTCGAATAGCTTGCCGAGCCAGCGAATCTCCGGCGGCCAGGTATGCGCCTCTTCGGAGATCCTGGTCGCCGCGAGAAGGAAGTACGCGCCGGCAAAGTTGATCGCCAGTCCCAGCGCGCTGAGCCAATCCGACAGCGGCATGCACAGTTTATAGCCCAGCGTGTCGCGCAAGAATAGACGGATCGGCTGACTCGCCGTATTGACGCGAAGTCCCGATAGGGGGAGAATCTAAGCTCCTGCAAAGTCGATGGACAGCAAACACCACATCTTCGTGGAGGACCGCATCGAGTCGCTCGACGATCTCGATCGTTGCTTCAAGCGGTTGCTCGAGCCGAACGGCGACCACAACGCAAACAAGCAGTGGATCTTCCGCGGCTACAAAAGCAGCTCGTGGGATTTCGAGACCAAGCTGCAGCGGGCGATCTTTAAGTTCGGCTTGAGCGTCAACGCGCCGCCGGATAAAGAGTCCAAGCGCGCGCTGCTGCGGCCCACGCTGAAAGAGGGGCTTGACTCGGCCGACAAGACGCACAGCGTCTCCGCGATCGAAGGAGGCTTGCTCAGGCGGTTCAAGCGCCAGTGCCACCATTACACGATGGCGGTCCCCGGCGATGCGAATATCATGGAGTGGCTGGCGCTCATGCAGCACTATGGAGCGCCGACGCGGCTGCTCGACTGGACATACTCATTTTGGGTCGCCGTCTATTTCGCGGTGGAGGAATCGGAAAAAGAATGCGTGGTGTGGGCGCTCGATTCGCGCTGGATCCGCCAGCGCGTCAAGGCGCGGCTCAACGACGTGTCGCTGCTGATCGACAGCGAATACGGCGGTCAGGACCCCAACGTCACGCGGCGCGAGACCTTTCGCGACGCGTTTCAGTCCGGAAAGCGCTTCGTCTTTCCGATCAATCCTTACCGGCTGAACGAGCGGCTCGTGCTGCAGCAGGGGTTGTTTCTCTGCCCCGGCGACATCTCGTGCTCGTTCGAAGGGAATCTGGAAGCGCTGGCGGGCGATAAGAACGGCAAGAAAGATTTCTCCGGCAACCTCATCAAGTTCATTATCAAAAACGACCCGCAGCTCAGGAAAATGATCATGCAGCGGCTTCAGCGCATGAACTTAAACCGCGCGACGCTGTTTCCCGGCCTCGACGGCTTCAGCCAATCGCTCGAGATGCTGATGGTCTTCCCGCACATCCTCGTTCCCGATCCGGAATGGGAGAAGTGACTACTTCGAGCTTTTGAGCACTTCCTCGACGAGCGAGAGGTCGGCGATCTGCGCGACCTCGAGGTCGTCCTTCACGCCTCCCGCTTCCTTCTCCAGCGCGATCAGCCGCTTCACGGCTTCCGGCTGAATGCGCGCGTCGCGGCTGAAGAAGGACGCGATGAAATCGTAGGACTTTTGCGCGATGTCGCGGTCCATCTTGAAGATGCGGCTGATCAGCTCGATGCTGTCCGCGCGGCGCTCGCGGACGAAGCGCAGCGCGTCCAGCTCGGCGCGGATGACTTTTTTCACCTGCTCGCGCTGGCCCTTGATCTTGTCGACATTCGCCGTCACGCCCACGAACGGGAACTGCGCGACGTCGGATG
>DATFWH010000330.1:0-4447 GCA_035259465.1 Binatia bacterium | reverse complement strand
CCGGCGGCGACTCGCCGCTCCCCTTCACGCCGCCGCGGCCGTGACCGTCGGCATCGTCTTGAACGGCCGCACCGTGAGCACCGGGCACTCGGCCATGCGCACGACGCGCTCGGCGACGCTGCCGATGAGAACGTGCATCAGTCCCGTCCGGCCGTGGGTCGAGAGCACGATCATGTCGGCGCCGTCGGCGCGCGCCTTTTCGACGATCTTATCGTACGGCGTGCCGACCTCGACGACTTCCGTGACGCGAACCTTCCTCGCCAGATCGGCGAAATTGTCGCGGACGAATTTCGCCAGATGGCGCCGGTGCTCTTCCACGATATCCTCGACCGCCGGCGTATACGCGCCGACGTAGCTGTATTCCACGTCGTAGTACGGCGCCGCCTCGTTGCAGCCGACGACGTTGTAGGCGACGACTTCCGCGCCCGTCAAAGCGGCCGTCTCCAGCGCGTAGCGGACCCCGGCGCGCGACATATCGGAGAGGTCGGTGGGGGCGAGAATTTTTCTTAATTTATTCATACAACCTCCTCTCTGTTTTTCCGAAACCACGAATAGCATTCAGCAAAGAATATGCCCCCGGCGCCCGCGGCTAGAGCGCGGAATACACGGCGAAAATTCGGCGCGCGCCGGCGGCGATTCTCAAACTTAGGATTTTCTCTCTCGCCTATTTCCAACTTTGCAAAAACAGCGGCGGCCGAAGTGCTTTCAGCGCGGCAAATGCTGGCATTTTGTGCGTCACGCCCTGGCACGCGATATGCGTTGGAAAGGCTTTGGGAATGGAGAGCGAAAATGAAAAATCCGGTGTTTTCCTATAGCGCAGAGATCGCATGGAGGGAGTCATGAAGATCAAAAAAATTCTCGCGCCGACGGATCTCTCGAAGGAGTCGATGGCGGGCGTGCGCGCGGCGATCGAGATGGCGAAGAAATCGGACGCCGAGGTGACGGTCTACCACGTCGTCTGCCTCGACGAGTTCATGCGCTTCGAGCTCACGCGCGTGAGGCCGCTGATGCTGGATCGGCTCCTGGAGAAATACCGCGCCGAGCTGGGAGCCCTGCTGGAATCGGATCTGGCGGATCTTCGGCCGCTGCCCAGCGTCACGACGATGATCGAGCTCGGCGTGCCGGACAAGAACATCGTCGAGAAGGCGCAGCGGGATAGCGTGGACTTGATCGTGATGTCGACGCACGGCAGGACCGGTCTCGCGCACGTGCTCACGGGGAGCGTGACGGAAGCGGTGGTGCGGCGCGCGCCGTGCGCGGTGCTGTCGATCCACCCTGAGCCGGCGAAGGCGGCGGCCGCCGCCGCGGCTTAGCTGTTCCCAGCGGCCGGCTACTTGAGCTTGCTCAGGTAGCCGGTCTTGCGGATCTCGTCGACGAAGCGGAGGTCGACGAAGTCCTCCGCTTTCGCCTTCGCCGCGCGCGCATCGGTCAGCGCCTGAATCTCGATCGTATGCTTGAGCCCTTCGAGCGTCGGATAGCCGTCGTCGACGATCAGCTCGACGTTCGACGCGTATGCGCCTTCGAGGATGTCGCGTGCGAGCCCGCGCGTGTATTTCTGCATGACGCGGATCGACTCCTCCTTGTGCGTCTTTATGAAATGGACCGCGTCCGCCATCGCGAAGACGATTCCGCGCGCCTCGGCGGCGTGATCGCGCAGGTATTTGCGCGTCGTCGCCGTGCAGTTGAACTGGAACGGAACTTTGAGCTTAGCCATGTCGACGATCGTCTTGAGGCCGTTTTTCTCCGCCTGAATCTTTTCGCCTTCGGTCACGACCGTGAAATCGGTCTGGCCCGTGATCGTCGCGGTCAGCCGCGCGGGTCCGCCGCCGATCGTCACCGCCTTGATGTCCTTGTACGCGATCCCGACCTTGTGGAGCGCGAGTCTCAGCGCGAAGTCCGCCGACGTGCCGGGAATATGCACCGCGGCGGTCCTCCCCTTGAGATCCTCGGGCGATTTGATCTTCGTGCTGCCGACGATGAAGTACGGCAGCGTGTTCATCTGGCTCTGAATGATCGCCACGTCGCCGCCCGCGAGCTTCGCGTTGATCACCGCCGTGCCGACCGCGCCGCTGTAGCCGAGATCGCCCGCGAGCAGGCTCTGGATGCCGCGCACGCTGCCGTCGATGAAGATCAGGTCGAGATCGGCGCCGTGCTTCTTATAGAGCGCGCGGTCCTTGGCGAGCCAGTAGACGATGGAGGAGCTGGTCGAGTCGGAGATGTAGGCGATATATCCGCCGGCGGCGTAACGCGGCGCGGCGAGGAGCAGCGGCAGAGCGAAAGCGAGAATCGATCGGCGCATGGGGCCTCCGTCGGAGCATCCTTAGCGCATCGCGCCGCGCGCGACAAGCGAAAGTAAATCGGGAAAAAAAGCGCCGCGGACGAAAGCGACCGCGGCGGTAAAAAGCGGAGGCGATTGCGGTGGGATCGAGGCGCGGGCCCGATCACTTCACGCGGATCATGACCTCGGCGGAGCGCCATCCCATCGCGCGGCAGATCTCGAGCACGCGCTCGCGCGAGCGGGCGACGACGGTGACCAGTGAGCGAGTCGGCATGTGCACTACGAGCCAGGAGCGCATGTTGTTTCCCTCCTGGCGGATAAGCTAACGCAATTAGCATGCCCGGCTAAAAAGCCTTGCTTTTACTGTATTTTTTAAGGTTTTCTTATCTCGGCGGAGAGCTTTTCCCGGCTGAAATTGTTCAGGGGCCCCGAAAATTGTTCGGCGCGGCGCCGCTCAGGATACAGCCAAGCCCGCACCGGCTGCCGCAGGCGCGTACGGCGGGGCCGCCGCCGGCGCGAGCGCGCGGTCGAGCACGTCGCCCTCGGGGGGATCGTCGAGATAGCGCGCCAGCTCGCGCTCGATATACGCCGCGTGGCGCCGCAGGTGGTCGAAGATCGAGGCGTCGAAGACGAAGGCTTCGAGCGCCGCCGGATTGTTCCACAGGATCGCGACGAACGCTTTCCAGAAATGCCGCCGCATCGCCGCGTCGGCGACGCCGAAATAATAGATTTCTCTCGCGATCAACGCGACGATATCGCCGAGGTTCCGCCTGAGCGCGGCGGCGGGAATTTTTCCGCGCAGCTCGAGCAGCGCCGGCAGCGAGCGGCGGAAGAAAGCCTCCGGCGTATAGAGATCGCGCACGAGCGCGGCGTAGCGCTCCAAATATTCGCGCTTGGTCATCGCGCCCTTGGGAATGAAGTTGATGCCCTCGCGCGTCGAGATGCCGTCGGCGGCCACGGGGTCGAGCAGCCGCCCCTCGGCGCGGAGGCGCCGCGCGAGCTGCGTGTGCGGGATCGCCTGCAAGAGCCCCACCATCGCGACGCCGATGCCGGAAGCCTCGATGAATTTCCGCTGCGCGTCGAAGACGCCGCGCTCCTCGCCGTCGAAGCCGACGATGAAGCCCGCGGTCACGTGAATGCCGCGCGCGCGGATGCGCCGGAGCTTCTCCAGCGGATTGCCCGGCACGTTCTGCATCTTCTGCGTCGTCTTGAGCAGCTTGGGATCGGGCGTCTCGATGCCGATGAAAACGTGGAAAAAGCCCGCCGCCGCCATCGCGCGCATGAGCTCGTCGTCGTCCGCGAGATTGATCGATGCCTCGGTGTAATAGCGGAACGGATAGCCCGCCGCGCGGTTCCACACGGCGAGATCTTCGAGCATCGCCCTGGCCTTGCGCCGGTTGCCGATGAAGTTGTCGTCGACCATGAAGATGTAGCCGCGAAAGCCGAGGCGCTGAATCGATGCCAATTCCGCGGCGATCTGCCGCGCGGTTTTCGTGCGCGGCACGCGGCCGTAGATCTCGATGATGTCGCAGAACTCGCAGCGGAAAGGACACCCGCGCGAGAACTGGACGTCCATCGTGGCGTACGCGTTTATGTCCGGCAAAAGCTCGTAGCGCGGGACCCTGACGGTCTCCATGTCCGTCGATGCGCCGCCTTGATAATGTTTGCCGCGGCGGTCCGCGCGGATGTCCGCCGCGACCTCGTCGATCACGGTCTCCGCCTCGCCGTAGCAGACCCAGTCGCCGTCGGCCGCGGCCGTTTCCGGCAGCGCGTGCGTGAGCGGGCCGCCGACCGCGACGGGCTTGCCGCGCCGCCTGGCCGCGTCGACGCAGGCGCGGTAGTCCTCGCGCTGCGCGAGCATCGCGCTCAAGAAAACGACATCGGCCCAATCCCAATCCGCCTCGGTCTCGTCGGCGACGTTCCGGTCGACGAGCCGGAGCGAAAAATCCGCCGGCAGATAGCTCGCGATCGTCAGCAGCCCGAGCGGCGGCATGATCGCCGGCCGGCCCCAGAGGAGCTTCACCGAGCGCGCCGTGTTCCAGAAAGTCTCTTCGGGAAATTTGGGGTAGAGCAGCAGAACGTTCATGGGCCTGCCGGAGCTAATTCTACTTCCTTTGCTCCGGCGATGGAAGTCGGGCGGCGCGCGGCTAGGACGAGATTTTCCGCGCG
>DATFWH010000329.1:0-9070 GCA_035259465.1 Binatia bacterium | reverse complement strand
GGCGCGGAAAGATTTTGTTGGGATCGAGGATCATCGGAAAGCCCTCGCGCTCGAGCGCGTCGGAAAACGGCGGCTGCGACGTGACCGCGTCGACCTTGCCGGCGCGCAGCATGTCGGCGTGCGCCGGGCTGTTGCGATAGCCGAAAACCGGATCGTAGACCCATTCGACCTCGCGCGCGGGGTCCACGCCGGCGCGGCGCAGCGCGTCTTCGATGAACACCTGCACCAGGCCGCCTTTTTCGCGCATGCCGATGCGGCCGCCGCGCAGCGCGCTCATGTCCGTGACGCGCTTCGAGCCGTACCACTTGAGAAACGGCGTGTAGCGCCAGCCGCCGACGATGAATACATCGGCGCCGCGGGCGCGCTGCGCGATCGCCGCTTCGACGTCAACCGCGGTCGCGATGTCGACGCCGCGGTTTTTCATCGTGGCGGCGAGGCCTTCGGCCTCGAACGGCCCGGGAATGAGGCCGCCGGCCTCGTAATCGAACGCAGGGAGATTTTCCTCGCGAAAGAAGCCCTGCTCCTTGGCGACGAAAATCGCGATCTGGTGGCCGACGTGATAGTTGCTGTTGGCGATGAGAAGCGGTTGATCGAGCGCGCTCATGACGCGCGATCATAATCGCGCGCCGAAAGGGGAGTCAAGCCTGGGAGTCGCTGCGCGCTATTGGGACATGCTCATCTTCACGGCGGCTTGATTGTCGTCGCTGCCGGACATGCCCGCCTTGAGAGGGATTTTCTTCCCCAGCTTTCCCGTAACGCTGCGACCGGTGGCGGTAGTGTCGGGAATACCGGTGTCTTTGTCGATCAGAAACTCTCCGACGACCACACCGATCTGGCTGCCGGACGAGACCAACACGCTGCCCAGCAAAATATATCCCGGTCCTGTGCCGTCGAGGTCGTACAGATTAAACGCGGCTATCGTTAGGTCGCAGGATAAGGGCGCCGTGATGTCGATACAGATATCGGCCGCGGGGGTCAAATCGAACAACTCTACGGAAGCGACGCCGTTTTTAAGGGTCGTGGCGTGCCAGGATCCGGTGAGATCCGGAGGGGCGAATAAAGTCGAAACGGGCACTCCTTTCATATGTATCGCACCGTTTGTGCTCGTGCCGTTCAGGCTGATGCTGGCGAAGTCTTTCCCTTTCCCCGTAAACGAGATGTCGAGCGGTACGGCCTGGCTGCCACCGCTTAAAAAACCGCTCACGACGCCGGCAGAATCGATCGTCCACTCTCCGAACAGGCCGAAAAAACCCAGGTCGAAGACGCCGGGGCCGTTTTTGTTCTGAACCGCTTTCTCTTTGATGATGATGTATCCGGCGACGACTTTACCGAAGGTCGGATCGTCGAAGAACTGTATGTTCCCCATTCCCACCGTAAAGCCGCTGATCGTCACGTTCCACATGTCGAGTGGGGAAAGCAACGGAAAATCGGCCCGGGCATCTTTCAGTCCGCACAAGGTCGAAACAAATAACACGGCGGCAACAATCCACAGCTTGACGCATCGCGCTTTCATCGCACCTCCACGCGTAGATAGACCTGGCCGATTTAAAGCGACGGTTATGAGCAAACGACGTGCCGAGGACGTCCGATTGTCCCTCTGTTTTTGTACATTGGCAAAATCAAGGAAAAGCTATGGTTTAACTAGGCTATGGGCTCTTTTAGGCACCGCCTAGCTGACGTTTTTCGGCAATGGGCGGTCCAGTTTGGAAGCGAAATGCGCCATTTTGTCCACAATCCCCTCCGTCGCTTGACATTGGGAAGCAATATGAACTAGCTATCAGCGGAAATTGCCCGAGACGGTAACAAGGAGGGTCGTATGAGGCCGACGCTTAGAAATGCACGGCTGCTGGCTGTAACCGCTTTGCTGCTGGTTTTCGTTCTGCCGCCGCGTCCTATCATGGGCGCGCAGGCGGCAAAACCGACCTACGGAGGCGAGCTGGTCTTCGCCGTCGGCGGCACGCCGCCATCTTTCGACGGACACCGCGAGACGACCTTCGCGATGCTGCACCCGCTCGCGCCGCATTACAGCACGCTGCTGCGGTTCGATCCGCAGGCCTATCCCAAGATCGTCGGCGACGTCGCGGAAGACAAATGGACCGTCTCGCGCGACGGGCTCACGTATACCTTCAAGATCCGCAAAGGCATCAAGTTCCACGACGGCAGCGATCTGACCTCGAAGGACGTGAAGGCGACCTACGACAAAATCATTTTCCCGCCCGAAGGCGTGGCGAGCGCGCGGCAGGCCTCCTACGGCGTCGTCAAGAGCATCGAGGCGCCCGATCCCTATACCATCGTCTTCCAGCTGAAGCAGATCTCGGCGTCGTTCATCGCGAATCTCGCTTCCCCCTGGAACTTTATTTATAAGGCCGACATTCTCGCCAAAGACCCGCGCTGGTACGAGAAAAACGTCATGGGCTCGGGGCCGTTCGTTTTCGTCGAGCACGTCCCGGGCTCGTACTGGACCGGCAGGAAAAATCCGAATTACTTCATGAAGGATCGGCCTTACCTCGACACCTTCAAGGCGATCTTTATCCGCGACACGGCGCCGCGCGTCGCCGCCGTGCGCAGCGGGCAGGCGCTGATCGAGTTTCGCGGCTTCAACCCGGCCGCGCAAGAGGACATCGTCAGGACGCTGGGCAAAGAGGCCGTCGTGCAGGAAAGCCCGTGGATCTGCAACCTCACGGTGACGATCAATGCCGAGAAAAAACCGTTCAACGATCCGCGCGTCCGGCGCGCGCTGACCCTCGCGATCGACCGCTGGAACGCGTCCAAGGCGCTGTCGAAGATTTCGCTGATGAAATACGTCGGCGGCGTCTTCCGCCCCGGCTCGCAATTCGCTACGCCCGAATCCGAGCTGGTTAAATATGCCGGCTTCGGCAAAAATATCGAGGCCTCGCGCAAAGAAGCGCGCGCGCTCCTCAAGGCGGCGGGAGTGCCGGACGGCTTTTCCTTCACGCTCAAGAACCGCAACGTCAAGGAGCCTTATGAAGTCACCGGCATCTACACCATCGACCAATGGCGCCAGATCGGCCTCAACGTCAATCACGTGATGCAGGAAGAGGGGCCTTACTTCAACGATCTCCGCCAGGGGAATTACGACGCGGCGATCGACTTCGCCTGCGACTTCATGGACGAGCCGGACCTCCAGCTGCAGAAATTCCTGAGCGCCAAGAAGAGCCCGCTCAATTACGGCCGCTACAACGACGAGGTGCTCGACGACCTATACGATCGCCAGAGCCGCCTGACCGACAAGGCCGAGCGGCTGAAGATTCTGCGCCAGTTCGAGAAGCGCGTGCTCGACGAGCAGGCGTACCAGTTCCATATTCTCTGGTGGCAGCGCATCGTCCCGCACTGGTCCAAAGTCCAGGGCTGGAAGGTCACGCCGAGCCATTATGTCAACCAGGATTTGCGGGACGTTTACCTGAAACTTTATTGAGGCAAGCGGAAAGCAGCCTTAGATATTTTTTTCACCGGTAGATGACCCGCTACATCGTCCAACGCCTGTTGTTGATGATCCCGACGCTGCTCGGGGTCGCGGCGCTGGTTTTTTTGCTGCTGCGGGTGCTGCCGGGCGACATCGTCGAGCTCAAATACGCCGGCAGCGGCACGTTCGCCCCGAGGCAGGCCATCGAGCGCGAGAAAGCGCAGCTCGGCCTCGACAAGCCTGTGTGGCGGCAATTCGTCGATTGGATCGGCGGCATCGCGCGGCTCGACTTCGGCACTTCGATGTGGACCGGGCGGCCGATCACGCACGAGATCGCCATCCGCCTCGAGCTGAGCATCGAGCTCGCCCTCATGGCCACGCTGGTCGCGGTTCTGATCTCCGTCCCGCTCGGCACGCTCGCGGCGCTCAGGCAGGACACGTGGCTCGACTATTTCGTCAGGATCTTCTCCATCGCGGGCCTAGCGATCCCGTCGTTCTGGCTCGGGATCATCATGATTCTCGTCTTCATCATCTATTTCCATTGGCTGCCGCCGCTCACGTTCACGTCGTTCCGGGTGAATCCTAAGGCGAACTTGCAGCAGCTCATCTGGCCCGCGCTCGCGGTAGGCTATCGCTACTCGGCGGTGGCGACGCGCATGACGCGGTCGGCCGTCCTGGAAGTCCTGCGCGAGGACTACATCCGCACGGCGCGCGCGAAAGGGCTATGGGAAAAAGTGGTGCTCACGCGACACGCGCTCAAGAACGCGCTGCTGCCGGTGATCACCGTCCTCGGCCTCGAGTTCGCGTTTCTCGTCGGCGGTCTGGTCGTGACCGAGCAGGTTTTCAACCTCAACGGCATCGGCAAGCTCTTCGTCGAGGCGATCAGCCAGCGCGATTACACGATGGTGCAGAGCCTCGTGCTGCTCACCTCGTTCGTCTTCATCTTCGTCAATTTTCTCGTCGATCTCGTCAACGCCTGGCTCGACCCGCGCATCCGCTATCAATGATCATGGCGCAAGAGACGGCGCCCGCGGCGCGACCGCAGACCCGAAGGAGACGCTTTCGCGCCTGGCTGCGCGTGGCGCTTCGCTTCACGCGCCGGCGGCCGCTCGGCGCGGCCGGGGCCGCAATCATTATCCTCATGATCGCGGCGGCGGCGCTCGCCGACCTCATCTCACCCTACAACCCGCTCGCGACCGATTACGGCGCGATGCTCCAGGCGCCTTCGGGCGCCCATTGGCTCGGCACCGACGCGTTCGGCCGCGACGTGCTGTCGCGCATTATTTACGGCTCCCGCACCGCACTGTTCGTAGGCTTCTGCTCGTCGTTTTTGGGCGCCTCCCTGGGGACGGTAATCGGCGTCGCCAGCGCCTACTTCGGCGGCAAAACCGACTTGACTGTGCAGCGGTTCATGGATCTGCTGCTGTCTTTCCCGCTGATCGTTCTCGCCCTCGTGGTGGTCGCCGTCCTGGGCACGGGAACGATCAACGTCATTCTCGCCATCATGGTGCCGATGATTCCGCGGTCGGCGCTCGTTTCCCGCAGCAGCGCCCTGTCGCTCCGCGAGACGCCGTTCATCGATGCGGCGCGCGCGCTGGGATTCGGCCACGCGCGCATCATCTTCCGCCATCTGCTGCCTAACGTCATGGCGCCGTATCTCATCCTGCTGACGGCGTTCCTCGGTCAGGCGATCCTGCTCGAAGCCTCGCTCTCGTTTCTCGGCCTCGGCGTCGCCGAGCCGGTGCCGGCGTGGGGGCTCATGCTCTCGGGCGCCGCCGTCGAGTTCGCCGAGCGCGCGCCATGGATGGCGATCTTTCCCGGCATCGCGATCAGCCTCTCGGTCTTCGCCTTCAACCTCTTCGGCGATTCGCTCCGCGACGCGCTCGATCCCAAGCTGCGGGTCTCGTAACTCCGCATAAGCATAAAGTCGGTTCCGCGAGTTACACCGATAGGGTAAATCCCTTTATTGAAAATTTTGGCGGAAGCGCGATTCGTTAAGAAAGCGGCAGTTTTATTTCTTGCCGCAGGGCGAGAATATTTTTCCGCGGAGGTTTGTATGCGCGCTCAGAAGGTGCTCATCCGAGGAATAATTGCCGGCTCGCTTACACTATCCGCCGGTCCCGCGTTCGCGCTCGCGTGGGACTGGCCATACTTGTATCAGGAAGCCAAGAGCGATTTGCATCAGGACCATAACGCTGTGCGGGGTGAACGGCACGACATCGAAGGCGCTCGCCACCAGCTCGGCCACGACCAAGAGGCGTTTCACCACGACAAGCGAGAACTTCATCGCGACTTGCGTCACAATCCCGGGGAGATTGGCCAGGACAGGCAGGAATTGCTACAGGACCGCAGCGCGATCGCGGGCGACAAGGGGGCGCTTCGAAGCGATCATAGCGACCTCGCCAACGACCGTTCTGAGCTACGCGGCGACAGAGGCGATTTGCACCGCAATTAGAACCCTTCGGCGCTGATTCGGATAGAAGGCGGGTTGGGCTAGTTCGACTCCCGGCTCGCGGCGTCTTTTTTTGCCTGGCGGAGCGTGAAGTAAAAAGTGGCGCCTTCGCGCTCGCGGCTTTCGACCCAGATTTTCCCGCCGTGGGATTCGACGATCATCTTGCAGATCGCGAGCCCAAGGCCGGTCCCTTTGTGTTTCGATTTCCTGCCGCTTTGCGCCTGGCGATATTTTTCGAACAATCCCTCGATCTCGTTGGCCGGGATTCCGACGCCGGTGTCCTTCACCCAAATGCGCACCTCGTCGTCGCCCTCCCGAGCCGCGCCGATCTCGACGCTCCCTCCTTCCGAGGTAAACTTGATCGCATTGCTCAGGAGATTTGCGAATACCTGTCCGAGCCGCGTGCGGTCCGCCTGCACGCTGCAGTCGGCCTCGTCGAGGCGGGTCGATAGGCCGATCTTCTTCTCGCGCAAAAGCACGGCGTAATCGTCGAGACTGGTCGCTGCGATCGTTGCGAGGTCGATGTCTTCGAGGATGAGATCGAGGCGCCCGGCTTCGATCTTGGAGAGATCGAGAAAGTCGTTGATGAGATCCAAAAGCGTCCGGCTCTGACCGGCGATTTTCCTCATCCAGTTTTTTTGCTCGTCGTTGACGGGTCCGACGAGGCCGTCTTCGACGATCGCCGCGGCGGACATGATCGCCGTGAGCGGGGCGCGGAGGTCGTGTATGATCATCGCGGTAAAGTCGGCTTTGAGCTTCTCCAGCGCGTCGGCTTGCAGCGTGGCGGACAGTATCGGCTCCAGCTCGGCGGCCGCGATCCGGAGCGTCGCGTTCGTCTCGTCGTTGTGCGGCGCGCGGTTAGAGATAAAAACGGTCAACCCCCCTTCCTGCGACCGGGGGAAGCGAGCCGAGAGCATCGAGAGGTTCTTCGGCTCCGCGCCGCCGCCGAGCATCTCCGGGTTTAGGACTGTGACCGACAGATTTTCGTTTTCGCCGATCGTCAGCAGGTTGTCTCGCAAGATGCTCTCCTTCACGGACTCCAAAGTATCCGCGCCGACAGGAGCCGCCAGACGCACCAGCAGCAGCGGTCCGGAGGGGCCGCGGACGCAGATGACGCAGATTTCATAATCGATAAGCTCATAGAAAAAGTCGCAGAGACAGTTTCCGACGGCCGCGAGGCCGCCGCCCAAACCGGCGGTCTCGCGCATCCGATTGCTGATGGTCGCCTCGAACAGCAGGCGGTCGAGCAAGTCGGTCAGGCGCGCATGGGCGCTGTGGGCGCGGGAAAGCGTACTCGACGAGATGCGCCCGGCGCGCGGCCTGCCTCGTCTCTCTTCCAGCAGCCTCTCGACCTCGGCCTCGAGCGGCGCGGCGTCGGCGCCCTTGAGCACATAACTGTCCGCGCCGGCTTCTTTTCCCCAGAAGCGATGTTCCTGGTGGTCGAGCGTCGTCAGCAGAATGATGGGAAGATCCGCGGTCGCGGGATCGTTTTTGAGCAGCCGGCAGAGCTGGTAGCCGGTCAGCTCGGGCATGACGATATCGGAGACGATGAGATCGGGACGTTGCTCCTGCACGATGTGGAGCGCTTCGAGTCCATCGCTGCCTTGCAGCACCTGATGGCCGCGGCGCTCGAGGGCCATCGCAATCGTGCTCCGCTGTGTTCGGCTGTCGTCGGCGACCACGATTTTCGCCATGTCCTAAACCTCCACGGTCGGCTGGATCGCCTCGACGATCTCGCCGGCGATCTTGTCGAGCGGGCTCACGATCTCGGCGGCGTCGTTGAGAATCGCCTCGCGGGGCATGCCGAAGACCAGAGAGGTTTCCTCGTTCTGCACGATCGTCCGGCCGCCGGCGTCGCGGATGCTTCTTAGCCCCTGGGCGCCGTCGCGTCCCATGCCGGTCAGCAGCACGCCGACGACATTGGGGCCGTAAATGCGCGCCGCCGATTCCATGAGGCGGTCGACCGAAGGGCGATGCCCTCGGCTCGGCGCTTCCGAGTTGAGTGTTAAAATTTTTCCGTCGCCGACTTCGAGATGGCGGTCGTCGGGCGCGAGATAGACGTGGCCGCTCTGAAGCGGAACTTCGTCGGCAGCGACCTGCACCGGGAGCGCGGATTGTCTTTCGAGCCACTGGCGCAAGCCGGCGATGAAGCCTGTCGCGATATGCTGCACGATGGCGACCGGCACGGGAAGATATCGCGGCAGCTCTTCAAGTATTTTCGCGAGAGCCAGCGGTCCGCCCGTGGACGCGCCGATGACGACGAGCGGCTGCTTGAGCTTTCGACCGGCCTGCGGCTTGCGCTTCGGCGGATGGCCGGGATTGGGCCGGCTGTAGCGCCGCATCGGATGGATGCGCGACGCCGCTTTGATGCGGAACATGAGTTCTTCGCCGATGCGCGAGAATCCTCCCGGCCCTGCGCCGCTGGGCTTGCCCATCACGTCGAGGGCGCCCCAGCGCAGCGCCTCGAACGCGAGCTCGGAATCGCGGCTTTCGATCAGCGAGCTGACCACGACAATCGGCACCGGGCGGGTCGTGCAGATCGTCCGGATCGCTTCGAGCCCTCCCATGAGCGGCATGTTCAGATCCATCGTGATCACGTCGGGCTCGAGCGTGTTTCTCATGGAGACGGCTTCGCGGCCGCTTTTCGCCCATCCGACGACGTCGATTTCGGGGTCGCGCTTGAGCAGGTCGCGCATAATCGCGGCCATGGAAGGGGAGTCTTCGGCGATGAGTACTTTGATCATAGATGTTCCCGTACTCGCTTGGATCGTGAATGCCTCAGCTATCGGGACGATACACTTGCCAAGCCTCAGACAAACCGACGGACGATTTCGAGAAAACGCTTCTGGTCGAAGACGGCTTTCGTCAGGTACGCGTCGGCGCCGGCTTCGATGCCGCGTCTCTTGTCGGCTTCCGTCTGCAAGGCCGTCACTAAAATCACCGGCAGCTCCTTGAAGCGCGCGTCCTTTTTTATCCTCTCGGTCAAACGGAAGCCGTCGAGGCGCGGCATCTGAACGTCGGTGACGACGATATCGAAATCTTTTTCGTGCAGCTTGATGAGCGCATCCTCGCCGTCGACCGCGGTCGTCACGTCGAATCCGGCGGCCTCGAGGATGTTTTTCTCGAGCGTCCGGGTCGTCAGCGTGTCTTCGACCACGAGCACGCGTTTCTTGAAGGCCGGCGGCGCGGGCAGC
>DATFWH010000328.1:0-4988 GCA_035259465.1 Binatia bacterium | reverse complement strand
ATATCGTCGAGGCGCTCGACGTCGTTCGCGAAGCGCCGTGCTCGCCCGCCGAGCGAACGGCGATCCTGGGCACGACGGCCAAAGCGCTGTTCAAAATCTCTTAACGCCGTGCGCCGCGCGATCATTTCTATCTTCGCTGTCTTCTTCGCCGCGACGGCGTTCGCTCAGCCGCCCGTCGCTCACCAGCAGCTCGCGCGCGACATTTACAAAGAGCTGATCGAGATCAATACGACCGCCTCCGGCGGGAGCACGACGGTCGCCGCCGAGGCGATGGCGAAACGCCTTAGAGAGGCGGGTTTTCCCGCCGCCGATGTGCAGGTGCTCGGGCCCGACCCGCGGAAAGGTAATCTCGTCGCGCGGCTGCAGGGCACGGACGCGCGGCGGCCCATACTTTTGCTCGCGCATCTCGACGTTGTCGAGGTGCGCCGCGAGGAATGGTCCGTCGATCCGTTCAAGCTGACCGAGAAGGACGGCTACTTCTACGCCCGGGGCTCGTCCGACGACAAGGCGATGGCGGCGATCTTCGTCGCGAATCTCATTCGCTACAAGCAAGAGAAGCTAGTTCCCGACCGCGACGTCATCCTGGCGCTCACCGCGGACGAAGAATTGGAGAACTCGCCCCACAATGGCATCGACTGGCTGCTCAAAAATCACCGCCAACTAATCGACGCGGAGTTCGCCCTCAACGAGGGCGGCGGCGTCACGCTGAAGAACGGCAAGGCGATCGCCAACCGCTTGCAGGCGAGCGAAAAGGTTTCCGTCACCTACCGACTGGAATCCAAATATCCCGGCGGGCACAGCGCGGTGCCTGGACGGGAGACCTCGATCTATCTCCTCGCCGACGCGTTGACGCGCATCTCGAAGTACGCTTTTCCGGTCAAGCTCACGCAGGCAACTCGCGGCTATTTCGAGAAAATGGCGGCGCTGGAAGGCGGCCAGGACGCCGAGGATATGAGAACGATTGCGCGCGATCCGATGGATACCTCTGCCGCGTCGCGTCTCTCGACCCGGCCTTCGTACAATGCGCAGCTGAGGACGACGTGCGTCGCGACGCGGCTCGAGGCCGGACAGGCGCTGAATGCCGTCCCGCAGACCGCGCATGCGATCGTCAACTGCCGCGTTCTCCCCGGTGAATCGGTCGCGGAAGTGCAGCAGCGGCTGGCGGAGATCATCGGCAACGACAAAGTCAGCGTGACGCCCATCGGCCCTCCGACGCTGAGCCCGCCGTCGCCGCTTCGCCCCGACCTGGCCCGCGCAATCGAGCGGCTGACGCCGGAGTTCTGGCCAGGCGCGGCGATCGTGCCTTCGATGTCGGCGGGCATGACCGACTCGCGCTTTCTCCGTAGCGCCGGAATTCCCGCGTACGGTCATTCGGGTCTCGCCGCCGAGCCGAACGAGAACCGCGCCCACGGCATCGACGAGCGGCTATCGGCGAAATCGTTCTACGACGGGCTGGAATATTTGTATAAGCTCGTGAAGACGCTCGCAGCGGGCGAGTAGCGCTCAACTTCTTTCCAGACGCTCGAGCGTCCTCGCCAAATCTTCCGGCAGCTCGGCCGTCCATTTGCGCATCTTCCCGCGATGCTCGAAAGCGATCATCGACGCGTGAAGGAACTGTCGTTTTAGACCGAATTTTTTTCTGAACTCTTTATTGAACGCGAAATCGCCGTGCTCGTCGTCCATGACGACGGGATGATGGATCGAGGCGAAGTGCAGTCGGATCTGATGCATGCGTCCCGTGTCGATGCGCACGCGCGCGAGCACCGCGCCGGGGAATTCCCTCTCGGCTTTGTAATGCGTCACGGCCGTTACCGGCCGGCCCTCGCGGCCGGGCAGGGGAGCGTCGATCGTATCTCTTTTGGCGGGCAGTCTGCCCGCGACGAGCGCGAGATACTCCTTTTCCACATCCCCGGTGTCGAAGAGGCGTTCCAGCCGCTCCGCCGTTTGGTCGTTCTTTGCCGCGACGAGCAGCCCGGAGGTATCCTTGTCGATCCGATGGACGAGCTTCGGCGCGATGCCCCGCGAACGATAGGCGGCTTCAAGCCGTCCGAGTATGGTGTCGCGCTTTAAAATTCCTTTGCCCTCGTGCACGGCGATGCCCGAGGGTTTATTCAAGACTAAAACCTCGTCGTCCTCGAAAACGATGTCCAGCTCACCGGCCGGCCGCGCACCAGGCTTCGACTTCTCGTATGGAATATAGAGCTGGATGCGGTCGCCCGGCCGGGCGATATCTTCCGCCGCGGCGTGCTTACCGTTCAAGCGCACGCCGTTTTTGCGGAAAAGCTTTCTTACGTAGCCGATGTTAAAGTGTTTCTTGAGGAAATTCTCGAGCCGCTTGGGCGCTTCGCCGGCGGGAATTACGATCTCTTGCGGCATGCGGCAGTTTTAGCCGCCGCCGGAAGCGCGGTCAAGACGGAAAGATTTGCAATTTCTTTTTATTTAGGCTAGCTTAGATCACTTCGCTTAAAGGTTTCCGGATGAGGTTCTCTATTGAGCCGTAAAGAGTCGCTGGATGCGCTCAGGAAAAAGATCGATCACGTCGATGCGAAGCTAGTTGAGCTGCTGAACGAGCGGGCATCCCTCGCCAAGCAAATCGGTCACGCCAAGAGTCTAGACGGACAGGAAGTTTTCGTCCCGGGCCGCGAAAAGCAGATCTTCAAGCGAATCTCCGATCTGAACGGCGGCCCGCTGCCGGAAGAGTCGATTCATTCCATCTATCGCGAGATCCTCTCCGCCTCGCGCTCGCTCGAGGCGCCGCTGACGATCGCCTACTTCGGCCCCGAGGCGACCTACACGCACATGGCGGCGCGCAGCCGTTTCGGCTCGTCGACGAATTATGTCCCGATGGCGAGCATCGCGGACGTCTTTCAGGAGGTGAAGCAGGGGCGCGCCGACTACGGCGTCGTGCCGATCGAGAACTCGACCGAAGGCGTCGTGACACACACGCTCGACATGCTGGTCGAGGCCGATGTCAAGATCTGCGCCGAAGTCGTCCTTGACGTCCATCATTGCCTGCTCTCGCGCTCGGGCAAGGCCGAGGATGTCCGCGAGATCGTCTCCCATCCGCAGGCGCTGGCGCAGTGCCGGCGCTGGATCACGACAAATCATCCGAGCGCGCGCGTGAGCGAGGCGCCGAGCACGGCCCAAGCGGCGCACATGGCGGCAAAAGACGGCGGCTTAGGGGCGATTGCGAGCGGCCTTGCGAAAGAGCTTTACGGCCTGCAGGTCGTCGCGCGCAACATCGAGGACCAGGCGAACAACATCACGCGCTTTCTCGTGATCGGCGCGCGCTCGCCCAAGCCGAGCGGCGATGACAAGACCTCGATCGTCTTCTCGGTCAAGGACGAGGTCGGCGTGCTGCACCGGATGCTCGACCCGTTCGCGCGCAATAAAATCAACTTGAGCAAGATCGAGTCGCGCCCGCTCAAGCAGAAGCCGTGGGAGTATCTCTTCTTCCTCGATCTCGAAGGCCACATCGAGGAGCCGAGAATTCAAAGAGCGATCAAGAAGCTGGAGAAGGTTTGTCTCTTCATCAAAATCTTGGGCTCGTATCCGGCGGCCGTATGAGCATTCTCGATCGCGTGCCGGAATACATCCGCTCTCTCATTCCCTACGAGCCGGGCAAGCCGATCGAGGAGGTAGAGCGGGAGTACGGCATCGAGGACCCGATCAAGATCGCCTCGAACGAGAACCCGCTGGGGCCTTCGCCGAAGGCTCTGAAGGCGATCGGCGAACGGTTGAGCGCTCTCCATCTCTATCCCGACGGCGACTGCTATCAGCTGCGGCGCGCCGTCGCGGCGAAGCTCGGCGTCGCCGAAGACCGCCTCATCTTCGGCAACGGCTCGAACGAATTGATCGAGTTCGCCGTGCGGACGTTCATGCGTCCAGGCGACGAAGCCGTCATGGCGCGCCACGCCTTTGCGATCTATCATCTGGTCGTCAAAGCGGCGGGCGGCGTATCCAAGATCGTGCCGATGAAAAATTTGACGCACGATCTGGAGGCGATCGGCGAGGCGACAACGGCGAATACGCGGATTGTCTTTCTCGCCAACCCGAACAATCCGACTGGAACGTCGTTCAAAAAGAAGCCGTGGGAGAAATTTCTCGGCCGTGTCGGCCCCGAGACGCTGATCGTGGTGGACGAGGCGTACTTCGAGTACGTCACCGACCCGGAGTATCCGAACTCGATCGAATACCAGACCGATGGCAGGATGATCATTACCTTCAGGACCTTCTCCAAGCTCTACGGCCTAGCGGGCTTGCGGCTCGGCTATGCTGTAGGGCCGAAAGAGGTCATCGGCTGGATGCACCGCGTGCGCCAGCCGTTCAATGTGAACTCCATCGCGCAGTGGGGCGCCATCGCCGCACTGGACGACACCGACCATGTCGAGCGCAGCCTCGAGACCAATCGCGCGGGCATGGAATATCTCGCCCGCGAAGTCGGGAAGCTGGGTCTCGAACACGTGCCGAGCCAGGCGAATTTTATTTTGCTCCGCGTCGGCGACGGCACGGCGATATTTCAGAAGCTCCTCCAGCGCGGCGTCATCGTGCGCCCGATGGGCGGCTACGAGCTGCCGGAATATATTCGGGTGACCATCGGTACGGCAAAGGAAAATGCTAGATTTATAAATGAGTTGAAAGGTATAATCGCGGGTCGCGCGTAAGGGTTCAGATGATCGTCGTCCTAAAGCCGCATCTCAAGCCGGAAGAAATCCAGAAAGTCATCGACCGTATCGAGAGTTTCGGGCTCCGCGCGCACGTTTCGGAAGGCAAAGAGCGCACCATCATCGGCGCGATCGGCGACGAGCGGCTGCTGGCGGACCAGAGTCTCGAATCGTTCCCCGGCGTCGAGAAGGTCCTGCCGATCCTCAAGCCCTATAAGCTCGTGAGCCGGGAGTTTCAGGAGCACAACACGGTCATTGAGATCGATGGCCTCGAGATCGGCGGGAAAAAAATCCATGTGATGGCCGGGCCGTGCTCTGTCGAGT
>DATFWH010000327.1:0-14190 GCA_035259465.1 Binatia bacterium | reverse complement strand
AGCCTTTTAAACTTGTCCATCCACTCTCCTTTCTGCCACCGATTAGACGATGGAATGGCAAGTTTGTTTACCGACTCATTTAGGAAAGTTCGCCAGCTTCCGCGCGTCGCCGGTAAGCTCGAGAATGTGCATGCCGGTATTGGCGCGGTCGACGATGTAGATGTAGCCTCGATCGTCGACCTCGACGTTGTTGGTTTGAATGGCCACTTTACAGGCTTCGCCGCCGCCTGCGGCCGGCACGCAGCGCTTGTCGGTCTTGTCGGTGATCGCCGGTATGTAATAGCCGATCTCTTTCGGATGATAAGGATCGCGGATGTCGATCGCGCGCACGCCGGCATTGAAATAGCTGACGAAGATCACGCGCTTGTAATAAATCGGCGTGAACGATTCGTTCGAGGCGTGCGTGCCGAAGCGGCCTCCGCGCGAGCAGAAATCGCCGCTCGCTTCAGGCACCTGAAAATTCGAGATCGAAAAGGGACGCTTCTCTTCGGTCATATCTACTAAGAAGAGCGCCTTGCGGTATTCCCGGCACTCGTTCTGCGTCGCCTCTTCCACGACCACCAAGAAGTCGCCGCGCTGGCCCTGCGTATTTTTGGCGAAATCGGGAATGTCGACGCCGATGACTGGGAAGGTCGTGTGCGCGCCGCCGTTGGGGTAGAGCTCGAGGCGCGAGATCTGTGCGTAGAGAATATTTTCCGGCGTCGGCGCGAACGGGTCGCGTGCTTTCGGATCGCCTTTCAAGAGCTTGTCGCGGTCGACGATCTGGAGCGTGCCGGTGCTGCTGCTGCCGTAGCCGAAATAGACGCGGTTGCCGAGACGGATCGGCCCGTGCAGCGGCTGCGGCGGTTCGCCGCCTTTGGAGCCGGGCTCGGCGCCGACCAGGCCGTAATCGCGGATGAAGCGGGGCTTGGCGGGATTACTGAGATCGTAAATTTTGACGCCGCGGCTCCTCCAGCCGCCCTCTTCTTTTTTCCACGAGACCAAATAGGCGATGCCAGTATCGCATTCCCACCAGTTTTTATGCGTCGTGGTGAGACCGGAAAGCACGGTGCTGACGTGGATGGGGCGGGACGGATCGGTGACATCCCAAACTTCATGGCCCAGATTGCCGAGCGTGCGGAGCAAGAAGAACTTCGATCGATCCGTCCCCGGCAGTCCGCCGCAGACGCGCACCATCTGCGCGCCGCCGGCCTCTCCTTCACCCTCCGCCGAGCCGGGAATGTGGTACACATACCGCGGCTTCGCTGGATCCGTCACATCAACGATCGAGGTGCCGTTCGCCTCCGTCTTGCCGGTCAATGGATTCGGCGAGCTGCCGCCATGATGGCCAATATAGACGATCCAGCGGCCGCCCTGCTGCTGGATCACCGGCTGGTAGGCGCTCCGCGCCTGGAGGCCGTCGGCGCCGACGAGGCGCATGTTCTGCGCCTCCGGGGAGCCTTTATCTGCCGCCCGCGCGGCAAGCGTACTGAACGCAATAACGCCGGATACCAAGAATACGGCAAGCTTCATCGCCTGAGCCCTCCTTCACGCCTGCTATCGGCCGTGAAAATAGGGCAACTCAGGCGATCACGTCAAGGTATCTGTTCAGGTGCTGGCGGAGGAAGCGGAGGAGCAGGACGGACAAAAAGGGACGATTCGGAACAAGCTAAGCGGCGGGTTAAAGTGTAAAGACGGTCGCGCCCTGCCCGCGGACCTCGATCGGATCGAAGTCGCGCAGCTCGCGGATTTCGATCGTGTCCTCGACGAAGTCGCCGCCGGTGACATTGCTCAACAGCTCGACCGCTTTCTCCCGCGTCGGCTGCGCCGATGATTCGGCGAACAGCGTCCGGGAGATTTTAGATTGTCCCGCTTTAACGCGGTACTTAAGTACGTAAACCACGGCATTCCTCCTAAAGAGAATCTACAGTCTTCTTATCCACGCTTAGCGCGCCTTGCGCTCAGGGCTATTCTGCCTGCGATCCTGGAGGCGGATTCTTACGCGCCCTTCAATGGCTCTTAGCCATCCCAACACGACCACCAGCGAGCCCAAGACGATAATCATTTCGGTCATTGCCGCCTCCATCATCCCTCTATTTCACTTCGTTGAGCAATGAATATGCCAAGCCCGTCGTTCACACGGAGCGCTAAAAAGTTTTCCACGATATCCCAGGCTCCCCACGATAATCCCAGGCTCCGATGACATAAACCGGCACATTCTACAGATTCGACAAAGCCATTTTTCGCCTCTATTCATACTACGAACGAGCCGAGGGCGGTCGTCGGCGGGGAGTAAAAATGATGCGGGCTACAGGCCGATGTTACCTGCTATGCAGTTGTACCGGCGGGCCTCATTTCTCGACCTTGACCCCGGCCTGCTGCAGGACCGTACGCATGAGAGCTATCTGCTCGTCGAAGAAGGGATTCAAAGCCGCGCCTTTGAGGAAGACGTCCTCGACCTGATTCTCCTCCAGGTATTCCTTCCAGCTGCGGGTGGCCGCCAGCCGGGCGAAGAGGTCCTCCCAATACGCGACGACCTCTCTCCGGACCCCTGGAGGGGCCAGGATACCGCGGGCATTGGCGATGATAGGCATCTGAATTCCCTGCTCCTTGATCGTCGGCAGGTTGGGCAATATGGCGAGCCGCTTCTCGGTAAACGCGGCGATAGGGCGCATCTTTCCCGCCGCGATAAATTCGTTAACGTCCTGCGGCTGGGGAATGATGATCTGCACGTTGTTCGACAGCAGGTTGGCGATTCTATCTTTGACCGCCGGCGTCGGGATAAACGTCCATTTCGCGCCCGTCGCGCTTTGGACGAGCAGTCCGGTCAAGCTTTCGATCGCCGTCGCGGAACCGCCGGCCTGCTTGAGCGCCATCGGATCTTTCTTCGCCGCCGCGACGAAATCGTTCATCGTCTTGTACGGCGAATCCGCCCTGACGACGGCGATCGTCGGCTCGAGCACCAGCCGAACGACGGGCGTGAGATCCTTGACGCTGTATTTCGCCTCCTTGCTCGTAAGCGGCGTCGCGACCCAGGTATTGGTGAAGACCGCGATCGTGTGATCGTCGCCCTTCTTCTGCACGAGGTATTCCATCGCCTCGATGCTCGCGCCGGCGGTCTTATTCACGACGCGGAGCGGCTGGTCAACGAGCTTCTCTTTTTCCATCATCTCGACCACGGCGCGCGCGAAGACGTCGGAGCCGCCGCCCAACGCACTGTGGACCACGATCTCGACCGGGCGCGTCGGGTGGAAGCCTTGCGCCTGGACTCCAAAAACTTGACAGAGAGATGCACTGTAAAGTACGGCCGCGCAGAGCACGAATCGTTTGAGTGTCATCGGGATGCCTCCTTCGGCCCTCCGGGTTTTTTCGCGGCGGCGAGGATCGCCGGCATCGGCAATTCCACAGCGCCGCTTCTCTGGTAGAGTCCGCAGGCGTTGCGCATCATGACGCGAATGCTGCGCAGCGCCTCCGGACTCTGGTGCCTCATCAGGCCCGCGGTGCGCACCGTCGCCGTTTGCATCGCCTCAAACAGAGCGTCGACCGAGGGCAGGCGCCAGGTCTGCGGAATTTTTTTGATCACCGCATCCGTAAAGCCCGCGGCCGCGAGCGCTCGCTTGCTCTCCGCCCAGTCGCTGAATCGGAAGAACGGCGGACCGTCGGGTAGCGGCACGCGCATGCTGCCGTGCGTTTGGATCGCACCCAGCGTAATGCCGAAGCCGGCCGTCTCCTCCGGCTTCGCCCACACGGTGAACGCGAAGCGGCCGCCCGGCCGGAGCACCCGGCATGCTTCGGCGAGCGCTTTGTCCGGATCGCCCAGGTGCAGCAGGCCGAAATTCATCGCCACGGCGTCGAAGCTGCCTTCCGCAAACGGCAGCGCCTCCGCGTCGCCGTGCTTGAAATTCGCTTTCGAATAGAGTCGCGCTGCCGCCGTAACCATCGGCGCGGAAAAATCGACTCCGGTCGCGACTGCGCCGCGCCCAGCGGCCGCCGCGGCGACATAGCCGGGACCGCTCGCGACGTCGAGCAGGCACACGCCGGGGCCGGCGCCGACCGCATCCAGCAGCGGCTCGATCGATTGAATCGTCAATGCGCCGAACGCGCCGGCGTACTCCTCGACGACGGCTTCCCAACCAGAGCGCTCGAAGTCTTTGAACCCCTCCGACATGAGTTGAAAAATAGACAACGGCGGCCGCGGCGTCAAGAACCGCTGTTATTACGCTTAGTTGAGCGTTTCGTGAATTTTGTGCGAGCCGACGCGTCGAAATGTGAAAGATCGGCGAACGCACGGATGGAGTTTGTCGACGTGGAGGGCGATAGGCGACATCCGGTCGTTCGAAAATTACTGGCCCTAAACATGGAGGATATTCGATGAAACGTTTCTTGAGTGTTTTGATCGCTTCTTTCTTCTTGGCCACCGCCGCGATCGCTGCGGACACGCCGAGCAAGGACACCAAAACCACCGACAGCAAAGCCGGCGACACGAAAGACAGCAAGTCCAAGGACGGCAAATCCAAGGATGGCAAGTCCAAGGATTCGAAGTCGACCGACGCGAAGTCCAAAGACGGGAAGTCCAAGGACTCCAAATCGACCGACGCGCCGAGCAAGTAAACCGCCATTTCGCGCCGGCGAGAAAGGCGGTTCCCTCCCCGCCTTTCTCGCTTTTTTTTAATCGACCCTCAGCTCGCTTTTCCCCACAACTCTTTGCTCGCGATGCGCGCGCCCTCTGCCATCGCTTTGAATTTCGCCCACACGACCGTGGGATGAATTTCCGGCTCGGCGGTCGCCTGCGACGAGAAGCCGCAGTCGCTGCCGGCCATCACGTTCTCGCGCCCGACGATTTTCGCATATTTCACAAGCCGCTCGGCGACGAGCTCGGGGTGCTCGACGATGTTCGTCGTATGGCTGATGACGCCGGGGATGAGAATTTTTCCCTCCGTCAGCTTGATGCTCTCCCACACGCGCCACTCGTGCTCGTGGCGCGGGTTGGCGCCCTCGAAAGAATACGCGCCGGCTTTGACGCGCAGCATGATGTCGGCGATATCTTTGAGCCCGAGATCGTGAATCCGCGGGCCGATATTGATGCCGTAGCAGGTGTGGAAGCGAATTTTCTCCGGCGAAATGTCGCGCAGCGCGTGATTCAGCGCTTCGACGCGCAGGTCGGCCCATTTGCGGCTCTGCTCGACCGATTTCGCGGGATTCGCGTTGTAATACGACACCAGCCGCGGGTCGTCGACCTGCAGCAGCAAGCCGGCCGCGACGATCGCCTTGTATTCCTCGCGCATGGCGTCGGCGATCGCGTAGATATACGCCTCGTCGTTGGGATAGTATTCGTTTTTCCGCTGCGCCTCGATATTTCCCGGCGACGTTGAGGGCAGGAAGGCTTCTTCGACTTTCACGCCGTTCAAAGCCGATTTGAAGTTTTCGATGTCGCGCTTGAGCGCCTCGTGGCCTTTGTAGGTAATCGGGCCGGTGCAGAATAACCCGCTGGTCGATGCTACCGACTCGCCGCGCCAGCGCTCATACCACTTGTAGTACTCGGGAAAGTCCGCGATCTCGCGCGAGCCGACCCACGGGCCGGCGCGCGGCGGCGCCGGGCGCGACTCGAAGCCGGTGAGCCGCTCGCCGATGTAAGTGACGAAGCCGGGCTTTCCCTGCTCGCCGTCGCTCACGACATCGACGCCGGACTCCGCCTGGCGCCGCACGACGTCGTTCACGGCGCTGCGAATCTGCGCCTCGAAGGACTGGCTGTCGTACGGACGCCCGCTCTCCTTCGCCGTCATGGTTTCGATCAGGTCAGCCGGCCGCGCCAGGCTGCCGACGAACGTGGTCAGGATTCGACCGCTGCTCCGTTTCATTTTGCATCCTTTCCGGGTGTAATTGGCGCGCGGGCGCGCGCCGCCTTTGACGCATAATCCATCTCGGCGTTCCGGTCAACGTTCACCGCCGCTTGACCGTGGCGGCTCGGTAATATAGACGACGGCATGCCGGCGGCTGCGCCGAACAAATCGATGAATTTTTGGCGGTCGCGATCGGAGGTGAAGAGTTATATCGTGGGCGCGGCGCGGCTCGCGCGGACTCTGCCGGCGTTTTTGCGCGCGCGCGTCACGAAGCCGGAGGCCGATGCGGAGATCGAGCGCGGCATCGGAGAACGGGAAAACCGGTTTCTCGAAGCGGCGCGCGACTGCATCTACGGCAATCCCGACAGCCCTTATCTCAAGCTCCTGAAGCTCGCCGGCTGCGAGCTCGGCGATCTGCGGGCCGAGGTCCGGAGCCGCGGCCTCGAGGCGGCGCTGGCCCATCTGGCGCGGGCCGGAGTCTATCTCACCGACGAAGAGCTCAAGGGGAAAAAGGATGTCGTGCGGGGAGGATGCTCGTTCCGCGTCCGTCCGGCGGACCTGGAGCTGACGGACGCTTCCGCCGGCTTCGCCATCGAGAGCAGCGGGACGAGCAATCGTCCCTTCCGATCGCTGATCCGCCTCGACTACCTCGCCGCCCGCGCTTACATAACGGCCGTCTTTTTCTCCGCGCACGATCTTTGGTCCGCCTCCCACGCCGTTTACGATGCGATTCTTCCCGGCGGCGGCGGCGTGAACAATCTGCTTGTCTACGCGAAATTGGGCATCAGCACCGACCGCTGGTTCGCACGTAAGATTCCCGCCGAGGGCCGCCTGTCCGCCTGGTATCACTACCTGACAACATGGCTTATCGTGCTTGACGGCAAATGCTACGGACCCGGCTTTCCCTCGCCCCGGTTCGTGGACATCGCCGACATCGGCTCCATCGTTCGCTGGGCGGCGGAGCGGCGGCGCGCCGCGCGCCGCTGTTGCATCACCACCGCGGCCAGCAACGCGGCGCGCATCGCGCGCGCCGCGTGGGATATGGGCGAATCGCTCGCGGGCGCTAAATTCATCGTCAGCGGCGAGCCGTTCACCGACGCCAAACGCGCGCTGATCGAGCGCGTCGACGCATCCGCGATGTCGCGCTACGCCTTCGGCGGCGGCGTCATGGTCGGATACGGCTGCGGCGCGCCGGCGGCCGGCGACGACGTCCACGTCGACGAGACCAGGCTGGCGCTGATAAAGCATCCCGTGCCGCTCCCGCACGCGGTCCCCGAAATCCATCCGCTCCTCTTGACCACGCTGCATCCTTCGGCGGGGGCGCGCTTCCTGCTGAACGCGGCGAGTGGCGACTACGCCGAGCTCGGGCGGAGGAGCTGCGGGTGCGCGCTCGAAAAGAGCGGTCTCACGCTCCACCTGCGCCATATCCGGAGCTACGAGAAATTCACCAGCGAGGGGATGAACTATTTCTACGGCGACCTGTACGAATTCTTCGAGCGCACGCTGCCCGCCGAGTTCGGCGGCGCCGCCGGAGATTACCAGCTCGCCGAAGAAGAAGACGAGACGGGGCAAACCCGCCTCACGCTGATGGTCCATCCCACGGTCGGCGCCGTTGACGAGACCAGGCTGCTGCTGCGGCTTCAGCGGCGGCTCGCGGACGGATCTCCCGCCAACCGCTTTCAGGCCGAAATCTGGCGCGCCGCGGGAACCTGCAGGATTCGCCGGGAGGCGCCGCGCGCGAGTCCGCGCGGCAAAATCCTGCCGCTGCAAATCGGGCGCTGAGGCGAAACTCGCCGCGAGGCATTGGCGCCGCGCTTGACCCGGCCCGGCGGAGAATAGTAGACGAAAGCCATGCCCAAACTAACGTTGAGTTTCGCTTCCGCCTACAACGAGCGCGTCGAGCCGCTGATGGACGGCACGGTCGAGGTCGAAGGACTGGAGTTCATCCCGACGCACTCGGGGCCGAGCGAGACATTCTATCGCCAGCTCAAGTTCTTCGAGTTCGACGTCTCGGAGATGTCGCTGTCATCGTATATCATCGCCCGCGCGCGCGGCGTCGACATGGCGGCGATTCCGGTCTTCCCGAGCCGGCGTCTGTTCCATACGGAAGTCGCGTACAACGCGGACTCGGGCGTCAAGGCGCCGGGGGATCTTGTCGGCAGGCGCATCGGCGTCGCGGAGTACCAGCAGACCGCGGCGCTCTGGACGCGCGGCGTGCTGGAGCACGATTTCGGCGTCTCGCAGTACAAAGTGCATTGGTACATGGAGCGGACCGAGGAGCTGAGCCACGGCGGCGCGACGGGATTTCAGCCGCCGGCCGGCATCTCGTTCCAGCGCATCCCGACCGACAAGAGCCTCGCGTCCATGCTGCTCGCGGGCGAGCTCGACGCCGCCGCCGTGGTCGGCCCGTGGACGCGCGCGGAGAGCTTCGTCGACCGCTCGAAGCGCATCCCCGGCAGCGGCGACTGGAGCCGGATCAAGCTGCTGTTTCCCGATAAGATCGCCGAGACGCGGCGCTTCTTCCAGGCGCACGGCTTTCTGCCGGCGAACCACACCTACATCGTCCGCGGCTCGGTCTATCGCCAAAACCCGTGGATCGCGATCAACCTCTTCAACGGCTTCGTGAAGGCGAAAGCGCTCGCGGCGGAGAAATTAATCGACCGCATTCCGTCGGGGCTTTTCTTCGGCAAGGAGTACGCCGCGATGACGCGCGAGGTCGTCGGCGACGATCCGTTCGCCTACGGCATCAAAGCGAACCGGAAGATGCTCACGACGCTGATCGACTACTCGCACGAGCAGGGGCTGATCAAGGACAAACCGAAGATCGAGGAGCTGTTCGCGGAGAGCACGCGGGATTTGTAAGACCGAAGAAAGAAATCAGAAGACTGGATTCCCGCTTTCGCGGGAATGACGTCTTGCTTTTGCCCGCCCGTCCGAAGATTTTGAAGCGCTGATACGTTTTCAACCGTTCAAGGTTCAGAACGACAGGACCGCGCGAACCCTCTTATCCCGTCACCCCCGCAAAAGCGGGGGTCCAGGCATTTATAGAGTCCAAATGTCGTAGAGCAATTCCATCCGTCTGAACGTGTGCTTCCGCGTCAATTCCTGCAGCTCCGGCGACGTGATGTATTTCACCGCGATTTCCTCCGCGAGGCTGCCGTGTTCTTCGTCGGCTTCCGAATGCACCGTAAAGAAACGCACGTCCTCCGAATCCATCTTGTAGTTCTTGATGAAGCCGTGGCCGAGCGCCGCCGCGGCGGGGCCGAAGGTGCCTTCGGCGCCGATCTGGATCGCCATGACGACGAACCACGGCAGCGTGTGGATGATGAGCTCGACGTAGTACAGATGCGCGGCGGTCGACGGCGTCATCTCGGCGCTCTCCAGCTGGCTCCGCGTCAAGCCGATCGATTCGGCGAAGCGAATCGCGAGCTGATTGTGGCCGGCGGTGCCGGTGTCCATGCCGCGCGTCTCCTCCTCGACGACGCCCCAGAGCTTCTGCGCGATCTCGGGATCGGTGCAGGCGAGATACCGCAGCATCGCGATGCGCGGCACCGTGGCGCGGAACTGGTAGTCCTGGATCGCCCAGGCGCGGATCTGCTCCATCGTCGCCGTGCCGTTGCACACCGCTTTCAGGAACGGATGCTTGATGCGGATCTTGGGAAACGCCTGGATATCTTTTTTCAACTGGCGCACGAAATCTGCCGATGAAAGCGCCTGTGACATAATTCCTCCTGATCGTTTAAGGTTTCAGGTTTCACGTGAAAGGGCCCTCTTTTATTTCAACCTGAAACCAAAAACCTGAAACTTGAAACCCTTATTTATTTAATCTGCTGACATAATATTCCCAGCCGCGCTGCGGAAACCGCTCGTCCGCGCTGAAGGTGTCCAGCTCCGCAGCCGTGAGCCAGCGCGGCTCGCCGTGGAGCAGCGCGAGGTGCGCGAGCTCGCCCAGCTTGGCGAGGCGGATCGTGCGCTGGACCGACTGCTCGATCGTCTCGCCCACGACGGCGTCGCCGTGCGCGCGCAGCAAAACGGCGGGGCCTTTGCCCAGCGCTTTCGCCAGCGCGTCGCCGCGCTCGATCGTGCGCACCAGCCCGGCGGCTTCGTAGAGCGGCAGGCCGTCGGCGGAGAGGAACTTGCCGTAGTGGTGCAGCGGCCTGAGCTTCACCGGCAGCACGCTGAACAGCGTGCTCCAAACCGAGTGCGTGTGACAGACGCTTGTCACGTCGGGCCGGGTCTTGAAGATGCAGGCGTGAATCGGCCATTCGTTCGGCGGCGTCTTCTCGCCGCCGAGATGATTGCCCGCGAAATCGAGCATGCAGAGCCGCTCGACGGTCGCGAGCCCCGGGCTCACATTGGCGATCGTGAGAAAAGCGTCCGCGCCCGGCACGCGCGCGCCGATGTGGCCGTAGCCGTCGGTAATGCCTTCGTGATCGAGAATGCGGCACGCGGTCACGAGCGTCTGTTTGACTTTGTCGAGCGCGCGGTCATTGAACGAGACGGTCATCGATCCTCCCGGCAACAGTACCAACGGCCAGAATGCTTCTTCCTGCTATTCACAGAGGCGGGGTACATGGCGACTACTCGCCGTGGTGCAGCAGATCGACAAGCGGATTGGGTATAGGTGGCGCGATCTGCCGTAAGGTGTTGGTGTCATGGTGGTTGAACGGCGGCACGCTGCCCCGTACCGCCAGATCGGTGCGCGTTACGTAGGTCCAGCTGCCGTCAGCGTTGAAAGTGATGTCGATGCGGTAATAGTCGGTGCGAAACGCCTCTTCGAGGAAGGTGGTCGAGCAAATCCCGAAACGGGTATCGCCGCGCCGCGCCTCTACCGAAATGCGCTTGTCGTCCGGCTTCGCCGTTCCGCCCGCCAGCACCACCTGCCCGCGCGGAATGGCGATGGTCTGCATAATCAGCCCGGTGGCCGGTTCCCACAGCCAATAACCGACTTGATCGTGGAAGGTGATCGCTTCCTCCGGCGTATTGATATGGATGTGGTAGCGCAGCCCGTAGAGGAGTTGGGGGCCGTTGGTCTGCGGATCAATCGGGTCCATCTGAATATGTTCCCGGTATACACGCCGTTGGGGGCCTTCCGCCTTAGGATTGACGTCCACTCCCTGATCGGACTCCCACTCGCCGGCCAGGCGTCGCAGCGGTCCTAGATTGGCCAGCGTATCCGGCGAGGAGTCGGGTTCCGTGAAAATGTCGTCAGGGATGTTCGGCATGGGATTTCCTTATCTGGCGAAGCTGCTTTCGCGGAATGACGCAGCACGCATACTATATGACGAGGAGCATGTGTCAACCGGACAAGCACGGACTCAACCACTCACATCGCGAAGCGATGAAAAACGGTCTTGCAGGGCGGGAGAATTTCACTCTAGAATACGCCTGACCGTCGTCGAGGGAGGGCTAACATGAAAAGGCTCACTGTCGCCATCGATCTGGCCCCGCTCACGCGGCGGCAGCTCCTGCGCGGCGCGGCGGCGGGCGCCGCGGCGATGCTCCTGCCGTGGGAGATCGCGCGCGCGCAGGCGACCAAGCTCCAAGTCGGCACGATCAAGATCGGCGATCTCTCGCCGTTCTTCATCGCCCAGGAAAAAGGCTTCTTCAAAGACGCCGGCCTCGACGTCAACGCCGTCGCGATGGTCGGCGGCGCGGCGATCCAGCCGGCGCTCGCATCCGGCGCGCTCAACATCGGCTGGACGAACGTCGTCTCGATGTTCCAGGGCCATCAAGAGGGGTTCGACTACCGTTTCATCACGAGCGGAGCGCTCGCCAAGCGCGGCACCAACGAGGTGTTCGGCGTCCAGGTCGCCGTCGATTCGCCGATCCAGTCGGCGAAGGACCTCGCCGGCAAGACGATCGCGACCAATACCGTGGGCAACATCACGCAGGCGATCGGCTCGCACTGGATCGACAACAACGGCGGCGACTCCTCCAAGCTCAAATGGGTCGAAGTGCCGTTTCCCAACATGGAAGCGGCGGTCGTGCAAAAACACATCGACGCTTTCGTCGCGGTCGAGCCCTTCGTCACCGTGCCCTCGCAGGTCAACAAGAAGACGCGCGTGCTCGCGCGCCCGGCCGGCGGTATCGCGCCGCGCTTCATGATCGCGTCGTTTTTTTCCAGCGACGCGTGGATTCAAAAAAACGGCGATGCCGTCAAGGCGTTCGTCAGCGCGCTCCATCGCGGCATCGACGCCCACAACGCCGACCTCGAAGGCGCCAAGGCGATCATCGCGAAATACACCGGCCTCTCGCCCGATGTGCTCAAGGTCATGACCCTGACGGCGTTCGAGACGAAGCTGCTGGAGTCCGATCTCCAGCCGATCATGGATCTCGCGCTCCGCTACAAGCTCATCAACAAAAAATTCGCGCCGCGCGACGTGATCGCGAAATTCGCGCTCGCGTAAGTAAGGAGCATGTCTATGCGCAACACGCTGGTCGTTCGACTGCGAACCGCGGCGCTCGTTTTCGCGGTTTGCCTCGCCGCGGCGCCGGCCATGGCGCAGGCACCGCGGTCCGTCGGTATCGGGTCGAATCCGGCCGGCACGATTTACTACGCGCTGGCGAGCGGCCTAGCCAACGTCGTCACCGGCGCCGCGGGCTTTCAAATGACGGTACAGCCGTACACCGGCAGCAGCACGTACCTGCCGCTGCTCGACAGCGGCGAGCTCGAATTCGGCATGGTCAACGCCGTGGATATGGCGCTCGCGTACAACGGGCCCGACAAGCTCAAGATCGGCGGCCGCAATCCTTATCCGTTCGCGCCGAACACGCGGCTCATCATGCGCGGCACGCCGCTCCAGAGCAGCATTGTGGTCCGAAAAGATTCGCCGATCAAAAATATTTACGACGTGAAAGGCAAGCGCGTAACCGGCGAGTACCCCGCGCAGCTCGCCGTCTGGTACAACATCTATGGCTCGCTCTCGAACGCGGGGCTCACGTGGAACGACGTCAAAGTCGTGCCGGTGCCGGCGGTGAACGAAGGCATGGACGCGCTGATCGCGGGGCGCGCCGACGCCTCCACGCACGCGATCGGGTCGGCGAAGATCAAAGAGGCGGACGCCTCGGTCGGCATCCGCTACATCTCGCTCGACTGCTCGCCGCAGGCCGAGGAGCGCATGAAGAAGGCGGTGCCGGGCTATTACCTCGCGCGCTTCAAGGCGGGCTCGTCCACCGGCATCTTGGAGGACATCTGCGGCTTCGCCTACGACATCTACATGATCGGCCATAAGGCGCTTCCCGACGCGGTCGTGCAGGGGACGCTCAAAGCGATCTGGGATAACGTCGAGAAGCTTCCGCCGCTCCATCCCAACTTCAAGGACTGGACGCGCGAGCGCGCTGCCAGCGCCGAGGTAACGATGCCGTACCATCCGGCCGCCGTGCAATTCTATAAAGAGAAAGGCGTGTGGAACGCGAAGATGGACGAGGCGCAGAAAAAGCTGCTGGCAGTTAATCCGGGAAAATAACGTTTCAAGTTTCTGGTTTCAGGTTTCAAGGAAGAACTCCGGACTCGAAACTTGAAATCTGAAACATTTTTTAGGTCTTAGTTGAGCGACGATTTCGCCATCGCCTCGAAATTTCGCAGCCTAACCGGCTTTCCCGGCGCGCTTGCGCGTTTTTTTCTCTGCAGCATCACGGTACTGGGCTCGCTCTGGGGCCTCGGGCTGCAGCATTATCTTCCCTGGGCGTTCTTCAATCAGCAGTATCTCGGGCTGTTTTTCGCGCTGGCGATGGCGAGCGTCTTCCTGCTCGTCAAGGCGGGGCCGAAGGCGAGCGGCGACAGCGTGCCGTGGTATGACTGGCTGTTCGCGGCTGCGGCGCTTGTCGCCGGCGGTTATGTCGCGGTCATGTACCCGACGCTCGCCTACCGCCTGGGCGTGCTATCGCCCGACCGCTGGATTTTAGGCGGCATAGCCGTCCTGCTCGTGCTCGAGGCGACGCGCCGCGTCGCCGGCGGGACGCTCGCCTGGGTCGCGCTCGCGTGCGTGCTCTACGCCAATCTCGCCTATCTCTTTCCCGGGCTCCTCTACGCGCGCGGCTCATCGTGGGCGCGCATCGCGACCTATCTCTATCTGGATTCCGGCGGCATCCTCGGCGTGCCGCTCGACGTCGCCGCGACCGTGCTGGTGGCCTATATTTTTTTCGGCCAGGCGCTCTATGCCGTCGGCGGCGACAAATTCTTGATCGATCTCGCGCTCGTCGCGATGGGCCGCTACCGCGGCGGATCGGCCAAAGTCTCCATTGTGTCGTCGGCGCTCTTCGGCATGGTCTCGGGCAGCGCGGTGGCGAATGTCGCCGTGAACGGAGCGATCAGCATTCCGATGATGAAGCGCTCCGGCTACGCCGCGCACATGGCGGCGGCGATCGA
>DATFWH010000326.1:0-4408 GCA_035259465.1 Binatia bacterium | reverse complement strand
GCGGGGAAATCGTGATAGGTCTCGCCGCCGCTCTTGTAGGCGGTGCAGATTTTTATCTTTTTGAAACCGGTGAGGACGTCGAGCTTCGTGAGCGCGATCCCGGTTAAGCCGTTGATTCTCACCGCGTGCCGGACGCCCACGGCATCGAACCAGCCGCATCGCCTCGGCCGTCCGGTGGTGGCGCCGTACTCCCCGCCGTCTTGCATCAGGCGCTCGCCGATTGAGTCTTTCAGCTCGGTGGGAAACGGGCCGCTGCCGACGCGCGTTGTGTAGGCTTTCGAGAGGCCGATGACCTCCTGAATATTTCGCGGGCCGATGCCGGCGCCGGTGCAGACGCCGCCGATGACTGTGTTGGACGAGGTGACGTACGGATAAGTCCCGTGATCGACGTCGAGGAGCGTACCCTGCGCCCCCTCGAAGAGGACTTTTTTCCCGGCTTTCATCAAGCGATCGAGCAGGACCCCCGTATTGGCGATGTATTTCTGCAGCTCTTCGCGAAAACCGCAATAATCCTCGTAGATCGCGGCGTAGTCGAGCGTCTTTTCCTTGAGAATCGCTTTTAAGTAGATATTTTTTTCTTCGATATTGCGCTTGAGCTTGTCGCGGAAGGTCGTGCCGTCCAGGAGATCGACGAATCGAATGCCGACGCGCGCGACCTTGTCTTCATAGGCGGGTCCGATGCCGCGGCCGGTCGTGCCGATCTTGCCCTTGCCGCGAAGACGCTCGCGCGCGAGGTCGATCGCCTTGTGATAGGGCATGATGAGGTGGGCTTCCTCGCTGAGTTTCAGGAGTGCGTCGTCCAGCAGATGGCCCTTGGCTCTGAGCGCGTGGATCTCCTCGAGGAGAATTTCCGGGTCGACGACGACGCCGTTGCCGATGACGCAAAGCTTGTCTTTGTGCAGCGCGCCGGAGGGGACCAGATGAAGAACCGTCTTGACGCCGTCCACTACAAGCGTGTGGCCGGCGTTGTTCCCTCCCTGAAAGCGCACGACGACGTCCGCGTCGCGGGTGAAAAGGTCGACGATCTTCCCTTTTCCCTCGTCTCCCCACTGCGCCCCGATAACAGCGACGTTGGCCATATTCTTCAGGCGTGAGGCGTGAGCCGTGAGGCGTGAGTAAGAACTCTTCTCTCGCGCCTCGCGCCTTCAGCCTCTCGGCTCCTCACAATTTCACCAGCTCCGCCGAGACGATGCTCGGCAGCGCGCGGAGCGCCTCCAGCGTGTCCTTGGGCGCGGCGTCGTCGATGTGGATGCACGAGATCGCCATTCCGCCCGCCTTCTGGCGGCCGAGCTCCATGCCGGCGATGTTGATGCCTTTCTCGCCCAGGAGCGTGCCGACGGCGCCGACGACGCCCGGCACGTCGCGGTTGTGGAGGATCAGTATGTATCCTTCCGGCACCGCTTCGAGATAGAAGCCGTCGATCTTCACGATGCGCGCGTTGTCCCTGCCGAACATGGCGCCGGCGACCTCGAGTTGCTTATCCTTCGTCTTGACCTTGACGCTGATCGAGCTCGCGAAATCGCCCGCGCGGCTGCTCTTCGACTCGACGACTTTAATGCCTCGGTCGCGCGCGACGAGCGGCGCGTTGACGTAATTGACGCTCGATTCCATCACCGGTGTAAGAATGCCTTTCAACACCGCGAGCGTGAGCGGCGCGACGTCGTATTGCGTAACGTCGCCGGAGTATTCAATCTGCACTTCCTTGGGGAGCTGCATCGAGAGCATTTGCACCTGCAGGCTCCCCAGCTTTTCCGCGAGCGTGAGATAAGGCCGCAGCGTGTTTAAAAGCTCCGGGCTCACCGCCGGCATGTTGACGGCGTAGCGGATGACGCCGCGGACGAGAAAATCGACCATTTGTTCGGCAACGGCGATCGCCACGTTGAGCTGAGCTTCGTCGGTCGATGCGCCGAGGTGCGGGGTGGTAATCACCTGGTCCATTTTGACCAGCGGGTGGTCCGGGCCGGGCGGCTCGTCCACGTAAACGTCGAGCGCCGCTCCCGCCACTTTGCCTTCACGGATCGCCTCGGCAAGATCGGCCTCGTCGACGATGCCGCCGCGCGCGCAGTTGATGATGCGCACGCCTTTCTTCATCTTGGCGAAAGCCTTCTTGTTGATGAGGCCGCGGGTCTCGGCGGTGAGCGGCACGTGGACGGTGATGAAATCCGATCGCGCGTAAATCTCGTCGAGCGTCGCCATCTCGACGCCCATGCGCGCCGCCGCCTCCGGCTGGATGAACGGATCGTAGCCGAGGACTTTCATCCGGAGGCCGATCGCGCGCTCGGCGACGATGCGGCCGACGTTTCCGAGACCGACGATGCCGAGCGTCTTGTTGCAGAGCTCGACGCCGGTGAATTTCTCGCGCGACCACTTGCCGGATTTCAGCGAGGCGACCGCCTGCGGGATGTGGCGCGCGAGCGAGAGCATGAGCGAGATCGTGTGCTCGCCGGTCGTCACGTTGTTGCCGCCGGGCGTGTTCATGACGACGATGCCGCGCTTGCTGGCCGCCGCGACGTCGATATTCTCGACGCCGATGCCGGCGCGGCCGATCACTTTCAGATTATCGGCGGTTCCGAGAATATCCTCGGTCACCTTCGTGCCGCTGCGGAGCACCCAGCCATGATAGTCTTTGATGATCTTTTTGATCTCCGGCGGCTTGATGCCCACGCGGAGATCGACGACGAAGCCGGGCGTGCGCTCGAAGACCTCCATTCCCTGGGGCGCGAGCGGGTCGGTCACGAGAATTTTCGTTTGTTCCACTTTTCGCTGTCTCCGGGGTCCAAGGAGGGCTACCGAATCGTCTCCATCAAAACTTCCTGCGCCGCCGCGACGCCCTGGCCGAATTTCACCTCGGCGCCGAATTTTCTCAACCCCATCTCGAGCGCCGCGATGGCCGTCACGACGTCGAACGCGCCCATGTAGCCCACGTGCGCGATACGGATCGCCTTGCCGCGGAGCTGATCCTGTCCCTCGGCGAAGGTGATCAGCATCTTTTCGCGGAAGAAGTCGAGCAGGTCGTCCGCGTTCATGCCTTTGGGCGTCCAGATGCCCGTCGCCGCCGGGCTCGGGCTCTCGGGCGCCAGAAGCTTCAGCCCCAGCGCCGTCGCCGCGGCGCGCGTCGCGCACGCCAAGCGCTCGTGCCGGGCATAAACGTTGTCCAGGCCTTCTTTGCGCATCAGCTCTAGCGAAGCGCGAAGGCCGAAGATAAGCGAGACGGCCGGTGTGAACGCGCCGCTGCCTTTCTGCTGGTTTTTTCTCTCCAGATTCAAGTTGAAATAAAAACGCGGCAGCTTCGCCTTGGCCGTCCGCGCCCATGCGCGGTCGCTGAGCGCGATGAAGCCGAGTCCCGGCGGCAGCATCATCGCTTTTTGCGAGCCGGTCACAAACGCGTCGACGCCCCATTCGTCCATTGGGACCTTTTTGACTCCGACGGCGGTGACGCCGTCGACGATGAGAAGCGGACCGTTCTTCGTCAGCTTCGCGATCTTCTCGATCGGGTGCCACGTCGTCGTCGAAGTCTCGCTCGCCTGCACCATGACCGCCTGGATGTCGCGGTGCTGTTTTAATTGCTGTTCGATCGCTTCCACCGCGACCGGTTTGCCCCACTCGACTTTCAGATCGATCGGATCGAGGCCGAACGCCTTGCTGATCTCGAGCCAGCGCTCGCCGAACTTGCCGCCGTTTACGACCAAAACTTTTTCACCCGGCGAGAACAGGTTCGTCACGGCGGCTTCCATCGCGCCGGTACCGGAAGAGGCGAGCACGATGACGTCGTTTTTCGTGCCGAAGACCTCCTGAAGGCCGTCGCGCACCTCGAGGAAGATTTTATTGAACTGCGGTGTGCGATGGTGGATCATCGTCTCCGCCATCGCTAGAGCAACCTCGTTGGGAATAGGGGTGGGGCCCGGGGCGAGAAGATACTGTTTGATCATTTTTTACAGCCTCTTAGCTGCGATCAGCGTCGATGCAACCGACCAGGCAATAAAAAAGCCTGGACTCTTAGGGATAAGAGACCCAGGCGTTCGGCCTACTTATGGTTTTGCACTCCCTCGTGGTCAGTTCCACGTACGCCAGTCGCGCAAACCGATAAAAATTAACTAGCCCAGAAGGGGGATTTTGTCAACGGGCTTTGAACGAAGCTCTGACTTGACACATCCCTCGGCAATAGCGGAACATACGCTCGTGTATGAATGAGGCGGGCGCTTTTTCTTCTCAGATTCGCGAAATGACTACCGATGCGCTTTCCTATTGGGAAGTTCGTCGATTGTTTTACAACCTAATTTTAGCGGTAATCGTCGTGGCTCACTTCATCGAGGCATATCCAGTATCCAGAGAAACAATTACCGTAAATGGAATGCTTGGATTGTTCTTGCTCGCCGTGGTTGCCAATGTCGCTTTCACGGCGGTTTTT
>DATFWH010000325.1:0-3987 GCA_035259465.1 Binatia bacterium | reverse complement strand
GCGGCGTCAGCGTCGAGATGGAAGGCGACAAAAAAAGTCTTAAGAGCCAAATGCGCCGCGCGGACAAGCTTCGCGCCCGCCACGTGCTCATCGTGGGCGACGAAGAGCTCGGCAAAGGCGTCGCGGTGCTCCGCGACATGGACAGCAAGGAGCAGCGCGAACTCAAGCTCGAGGGTTTCGAGGACGAATTGATGCGCAAACTCGAAATCCCCGCTTAAGCGGCTCGTCCGTGGAATTCAAACTTCGATAACAAAATGGACCGCGTATTTACCGATCACCTGGGTGCTTGGAAGCGCACCGTTTACTGCGGAGAGCCGCGCGCCGACGCCGTCGGCCGCGAGCTGATCCTTGTCGGCTGGGTGCAGCGCCGGCGCGATCACGGCGGCCTCATCTTCGTCGACCTGAGGGATCGCAGCGGAATCGTGCAGGTCGTCTTTAATCCCGAAGTCGACGCCGCCGCGCACGAGAAGGCCAAGCACATCCGGTCGGAGGACGTGATCGCCGTGCGCGGCACGCTCGCGCGCCGCCCGGCCGAGACCGTCAACCCCGATCTGGCGACCGGCGAGGTCGAACTGCTGGTCCACGAAGTGCGGCTGCTCAACGCTTCCGAGGTGCCGCCGTTTCCCGTCGAGGACGAGAGCGACGCGACGGAAAACATGCGGCTCAAATACCGCTACCTCGATCTGCGCCGGCCGCGCAGCCTCGCGCCGCTGGTGCTGCGCTCGCGGATGACCAAGCTGATCCGCGACTACTTCGATAGCCTCGCCTTCATCGAAGTCGAGACCCCGGTGCTTACGAAAAGCACGCCGGAAGGCGCGCGCGACTACCTCGTGCCGAGCCGTATGTACCACGGCAAATTCTACGCGCTGCCGCAGTCGCCTCAGCTTTTCAAGCAGATTCTAATGGTCGGCGGTCTGGATCGCTACTTCCAGATCGTCCGCTGCTTTCGCGACGAGGATTTGCGCGCCGACCGGCAGCCGGAATTCACGCAGCTCGACGTGGAAATGTCCTTCATCCAGCCCGACGACATCATCGAGATCATCGAAGGGATGATGGTGCTGCTGTTCAAGGAGCTGAAGGGTATCGACGTGCAGCGTCCGTTTCCGCGCCTCTCGTGGGCGGAATCGCGCGCGCGGTTCGGCAATGACAAGCCCGACCTGCGGTTCGGGCTCGAGCTTAAAGATTTCTCCGCGTGTTTCGCCAAATCGCAGGTGAAGGTCTTCGCGAACGTGCTTGCGGCCGGCGGCATCGTCAAGGGCATCGCCGTTCCCGGCGGCGCGAGCCTCTCGCGCAAAGAACTTGACGACATGACGGCGTTCGCCGCGACCTACGGCGCGAAGGGCATGGCATGGATCAAACTCGCCGACGGCGACTGGCAGTCGCCGATTGCGAAATTTTTTTCGGACCCCGAGCGCGAGGAGATCGTGAAGATCACCGGCGCGAAAAGCGGCGATCTCATTCTATTCATCGCCGACAACGATAAAGTCGTGCACGATTCGCTCTCCAACCTGCGGCTGCTCTTGGGCGAGAAGCTCCAGCTTGTCGACCACGAGCGCTATTCGCTGGTTTGGGTCGTGGACTTTCCGCTGCTTGAGTTCGACCCCGAGGAAAAGCGTTACGTCGCCGTGCATCATCCGTTTACCTCGCCGATAGACGAGGATCTGCCGCTTCTGGAAACCGAGCCGATGAAAGTGCGATCGAAGGCTTACGACCTCGCGCTGAACGGGATGGAAGTGGGCGGGGGAAGCATACGTATCCATCAGGTGGAGCTGCAAAGGCGCATTCTCGCGCTGCTCGGCATCGGTCGCGAGGAGGCGGAGGCTAAATTCGGGTTTCTCCTAGAAGCGCTGAGTTACGGCGCGCCGCCGCACGGCGGCATCGCCTTCGGCATCGACCGGCTGGCGATGATTTTCTCCGGCGCGGCGTCGCTTCGCGACGTGATCGCATTTCCGAAGAGTCAAAAGGCGGTTTGCATGCTGACGGAAGCGCCGACGCCGGTCGACCCCCGCCAGCTGCGGGAGCTCGGCATCAAGACGACCGGCGACTGACCGGAGCATTCAGACCGGCCGCACGCGACTCTTTCGTTTATTGCTTTTACTTGGAGCACCGTTTTGCTATCATCCGCCGCGATGTGGAAATGGGCCGCACTTCTGATTCTCCTGACCGCGTGCGGTCAAAGCAACCTAAGCAGCCGCACGACGAACGACGTCGAAGGCCGCAAGATCAAGCGCATCGCGATTTTTCCGCTCGAGTCGCTTTCCGGCAGAGATAAAAATCGCGTGCCGTTTTCTGCCGGCTCCTCCGAAAATCAAAGCGAAACTCTCATAAGCCGGCAGCTTTATTCCACGATGTCGCAGCGGTCGACTTGGCAGCTCGTCTCCGACCGCGAGGTGCGCGAGATGGAGCCCCTGGTGCCGTCCGGCTCGCCTGAGACGCGGGCGCGCCGGCTGGGGCAGCTCGTGTACGCCGACGCCGTTCTTTCCGGACGGGTCATTCGTTTTCATGAGCGTGAAGGCGAAGCGATCGGCGCGATGAGTCCCGCATCCGTCGCCTTTGTCCTCGAACTGTGGGACGTGAAGCGCGGAGATTCGATCTGGACCGCGCGCTTCGACGAGACGCAGAAGCCGCTGAATGAGGATTTGCTGAACCTCGGCCAGGTCGCGACCCGCGGCGTGCGCTGGCTCAAAGCCGAAGAGCTGTCGCTTGAGGGCGTTAAAAAAGCCGTCAATCAGCTGCACCAAGTCTTGTACGGTAAAGGCTAGGCCTGCTGCGTCCCGGCATCGACGGGCTTTCCGACGATGCCGGCGATGCGGGCAGCTAGCTCCTCCAGTCTTTTCTTTCCGCCGCGGTCCATCAAAACAGTTGCGTTATCTTTTAAAACCAGCCTGAGCGAAGTTACCGGGTAAGTCTCCGCCGCCGACGATCCGGCGAGGGCGAAGCCGCTGTAAACCTGATCGGCTGCGACTCTCAGAGCCGCGATCTCATCGTAGTTCACGCTCAAACGGACGCGGCGGAATAGGCTCCGTTTCGTAAGCGTCACGGTGCGGCTGAGTTTTTCGACGACAATGGTCCGCTTGACCGAAAGCAGAAACGCCGCGATTCCCAGCAGGACCAGGTTCATTACAGGAAAGTACCAGAGCGACGCGGCGGGTCCCGCGAAGCCGCGCCGCCGCAGCGCCTCCACGATCGGCACCGAGATAAAACCGAGCGCGAGCGCGATGCCCAGACATAGAAATGCGGGAAAGCGCGCGCCCTGCCAGACGAGCGATAATTTTGCGGCGTCGTCTTCTACTATGCGAAAGCCGAGGCGGCTGCCGATCGCTTCGAAATCGGATGGCTTTCTTTGCATCGCGCCGGCGGGGAATCGTGTGTCGCGGGATGAAAAGACGAGCAGCCGGAATCAACTTCGCTTCTGCGATTGGTAGAAATCGCGGAAGCGATAGTCCTTGAGCCTGATCAGCTCCTGATACGAGCCGAATCTTTCCTGCGGGTTCTCGACTTCGTCGAGCGGATCGACGGGATTCTCCTTATCGTCGAAGAATTTCATCTTCGCATAGGTCGTCGAGCGCTCCGCTGGAATGCGGCCCATCTCGCGGATCAAGTTACGGAACTGCGCCGGCTTCATGAGCTGGCCGTGCGAAGCGCCGGCGGCGGTGGAGATGCTCTCGTTGATGAGCGTCCCGCCGAAGTCATTGGCGCCGGCCATGAGCGCGATCTGCGACAGCTTGGGGCCTTCCTTGACCCACGACACTTGCAGATTGGGTATCCAGTTGTTGAGCATAATGCGCGAGACGGCGTACATCTTCATGATCTCGGCGCCGGTCGCGCCCGTGCGCAGTTCGGGGAGCCGCTTGCGATGATGCATCGGGGCCTCTTCGTAGACGAACGAGAGCGGCACAAATTCCGTGATGCCGCCGGTGTGCTTCTGGATATCGCGGAGAACGCCAAGATGCACGGCCTTGTCGCGCGAGCTCTCGATGTGGCCGT
>DATFWH010000324.1:0-13114 GCA_035259465.1 Binatia bacterium | reverse complement strand
GGTAAAATCGCGGGGAAGCGCGCCCTTCATCGATTTCGTATCGACATCCGCTCCCAGCCCCTTGCCGTCGCGCCCGTGGCAGACCTGGCAGAATGCCTTGCCGCCGTAGAGGGCCTTGCCCTTCGCGATGATGTCAGGCGTGGCCGTGTACGGATTTTTTAAACTCTGGACGCTCTTGATCTGATCGGCGGGAACCCGCCGGCCCAGGACATCCGCGCCGGCTGCGCTCGCAAGCGGCGCCGCGGCCATGGGAATGGCCGCGAGCGCCGCCGCGATGAGAAGCTTCACGCTAATTAGATTTAAATTCCTTTTCTGTGAGATTCTTATGGCCGACGGCCTGCGGATGGACGACCTCGCCGTTGGGCGCCTTGGCGCCGTGCGGGTTCCAGAGATCGAAGATGATGCCGTCGGTTTTCGCCGCGACCTCGGCGATTTTCTTCGCCTGGTCGTCGGGCACGTCGAGAACCTGCACGCGCCCCCCGGCGATCTCGGTCGCGTGATCGTGATAGAATTTGTTCCACACGTTCAGCGGCAGGCTCGTCCGGGTCACCGACTTGGCGATGAAATACTCGACCTGAACCAACAGCGCCTTCGGGTCGGTCGATTCGTAGATCAGGCATTCGAGGACCGTGTCGGACACGGATTTGCAGTAGTGATGATACGGGCCCATCACCTTGCCGTTGACCAGGTGCGGGGCGACGACGTGGATGTTATGCCCGTCCGCCGGCGTCGGCTTCTTGTCCTGGCCCAACAACCGCTCGCGAGGCGTAAAAGACGGACTCAGCAAGAAAAGAATTAGACCCGATGCGACCGCAAGAAAAAATTTAGACACAAAAACTCCTTTCCAAGGTTGGCGTTCGACGTTCGTTACGCGTACAGCTTGTCGATGAAGCCGGTGTCGTCGACCTGTCTTAGATAGTGCATGTCCCAGAGCGCGAGCGGATTGCTTCCCGCGACTTCGGGGTGCTGGCGCTTGGCGAGCTCGAAGACGTTGCGGATCGCGGGCAGCGTCGGATAGGGCTTCTTCTCGAGGACCGCCGAGAGCTCCTTGTACATGTGCTCGACGACCTCGTTGTCCCATTTCTCGCCCTTGAATCTATCGGCGAGGATCTTGGTTGTCTTCGCTTTCTCCTTCTTGAAGAACGCGACGCCCTCGCAGATGCCCTTGAGCACGCGCTCGACGATGCCGGGGTGCTTGTCGGCGAACTTCGAGCTGGTCGAGATGGTCGTGAACCACACCATCGGCTGGAACGGGATCTCGATGACCTTCAAGCCGGCGCGCTTGGCGAAGACGTCTTCCGGCGGCGTGATCAGCGCGGCGTCGAACTCGCCCACCTTGACGCCTTCCCATGAGGCGCGGCCTTTCTCGGCCGATTTCCGCATCGCGACCTCGCCTTTATCGACGTCGAGGCCGTTCTCTTTGAGGAACAGCCAGTTGTTTAGGCCCGGGTGCTGCCCCTTGTGCGCGACGACCTTGCCCTTGAGATCGGCCATCGAGTTGATGCCGGAGCTCGGCTGCACGCACAAGCGGTGATAGTTCATGTTCAGCGTCTGGCCGACGTAGACCCACGGGTCGCCCTTGAGGCGCGCGGCGTAGGGCGTGAGGTGGTTACCGCTGACGAACTCGACCTCGCCGCTGCCGACCATCTTGTGCGCGTCCTGCGCGGCAATGAAATAATCGTACTCGACGTCGAGGTTGTGCTTGGCCCACGCGCCGGAATCGTTGATGACATGGAGCAGCGCGAGATGCCCCTCGGAGCGATAGGGAAATTTGACCTTGTCCATGATGTCCTCCGGAAAATTTTCGCTCCGCTATCCATATCGCCGGGCCGGAGTCCTTGCAAGCGCAACGGAGTGAGCGGTGAGCCGTGAGTTAGTGAGCAGGGTAGGAACGGTTCGCGAACCGCCCGTTTCTTTTCCGTAAGTTTCCCCTTACGAAGGGGAGATTTAGAGGGGTGTGTGTTCCCTCCGATGTAGGGGCACGGCGTGCCGTGCCCGCGGTTGTCGACCGATCCTTTCACCGACATTACATGTTCATTAAGAGTCGGTCAGAAATATTGACCTTGAATATCCCGGGCGTAGCATTTCGACATCATGCAACATCAGATCAGTTTGACGACGGCGTGGTTTTCGGCGCTGGAGCCGCACGTGACGGACGACCTTCAACTGCGGGCGGCGTTCGAGCTGGCGAAAGACAGCCGGACCAATCCGGTCGGGCTGAGCTCGTTCTACCGCGTGTATTGCAGCACGCAGGCGGCGGCCGTCCTGCTCGGGATCGCGGAGATATTCTGCCACGACGCGGTCCAGGAAATCATGCGAGCGATTACCTCGCCGCCGTTCTGAGACAGCGGCTAGGCGCGGCGTGCCGTGCCCCTACGCCGATCGGGAAAGCGCGTGTGATTTTTTTGTGACGCGATCCCCGCGTTCAACAGCACGCGTCGATCCCTCTGTATCTCCGTTGGCGAGAGCAGAGATGAAGAGGGGTCTCAACTTCCTGCCGTAGCGGCGCGGCGCGCCGCGCCGTTTTTCCTGACCCCTCTTGTCCGCTGCGTTACGCTGTAATATTAAGCGTCGCATGCGAATCAAATCTCTGTTCTCTCTCGCCCTCCTCCTCGCTCTCTCCGCCGCTCCCGCACACGCCGCCAAGCTTTACGTCGTCTACGCCTCGATCGGCGGGACGCAGGCGGTCGGCTGGGTGGCGCGCGAGGCGGGGCTGTTCGCCAAGCACGGTCTCGACGTCGAGATGCTGTTCACCGGCGGCGGCCGCGCGGTGACCTCGCTCTTGGGCGGCGACACGCCGATCGTGACCGTCGGCGGGCCGTCGGCGATCGCGGCGCGGCTCGGCGGCGCCGACATCGTGCTGACGGCGCACATCTTCGACACGATCCTCTACTCGCTCATGACCGCGCCGGAGATCAAGACGGTCGCGGACTTGAAGGGCAAGAAGATCGGCGCGAGCCGCTTCGGCTCGGCGACCGACTTCTCGCTCCGCTACGTGCTCGCGCACTACGGCCTGGACCCGCTGAAGGACGTGACAATCTTCCAGATCGGCGGGCAGGCGGAGACGCTGGCGGCGCTCCGCGCGGGCTCGATCCAGGGCGGCGTGATCGCCTCGCCGGCGACGGCGGAGGCGAAGCGTCTCGGCATGAAGGAACTCGTCAACATGGCGACGCTCAACGTTCCCTACCCGCAGACCGCGATCGCGACGACCGAGAGATATTTGAAGCAGAACCGCGACACGGTGGTGCGCTTCACGCGCGCCTACATCGACGGCGCGCGTCGCTTCAAGGCCGACCGCGAGTTCTCGATCGGCGTGATCGCCAAGTACACGAAGATAGCGAGCCGCCCGACGCTGGAGGCGACCTACGACGACTACGCGCCGTATGTGAAGATGAAGCCCACGCCGACGACGCAGTCGGTGCAGACCGTGCTCGATCAACTGGGCGCGACCGACACGCGCGTGAAGGGCGCCAGGCCGCGCGAGTTCATCGATCCGAGCGTGATCGAGCAGCTGGAGAAGGAGGGATTCTTTAATTAGGCGAGGCGTGTAGGGGCGGTTCGCCCGTCTGAGTGTGCCGAACGGCGAACGGCCGCGCGCGATTTCACATCGGCGTAGGGGCACGGCGCGCCGTGCCCTGATTGGTATCGGAGCCCTTCGACGTGCTCAGGGCGAACGGAAGAATGTTTCCCCTCACCCTGGCCCTCTCCCGGCGGGAGAGGGAATAAAAATTATCGGACACGGCCGTCTGCGGCGACGTTTGTGTTCACCCTCGCCCGCTCGCGGGAGAGGGAAGGGGTGAGGGTCACCGCTCGAAAATCTTCCACACCACCCACGCGGCGACGAGCAGCCACACCGCGATAATCGCCGCGGCGCCGATGCGGCCGAGGAGTTTCGTCCGCGAGGCCGCGCGCTCCGCCCTCTCGAGGCACTCGGCCCAGACGTCCGGCGGGATCAGCTTGACGGCCAGAACGACGCCGAGCGGCACCAGGACGAGGTCGTCGAGATAGCCGATGACCGGGATGAAATCGGGGATCAGATCGATCGGGCTAACGGCGTAGGCGACGACCGCGCCGGCGAGAAGCTTGGCGTACCACGGCACGCGCGGGTCCTTTACGGCGAAATAGAGCGCGAAACCCTGGCGCTTGAGGGCCCGCGCCCGGCCGCGCCACTTCGCGAGAATCATCTTGCTATCTTCCCGATTCGACGAACCTTTGACAACCGGATCAATTCCATATAAAGACTAAAAGAGTACCCCACCACAGTGAAACACGTTGTACAAAACGGAAGCTGGTATGTGACAGCCGGCCGCGAGATGCACCCTCAGGGGTGCATCTCTTTTTTTGGGCCGGCGGAGGTTTGGCCTTGCGCGAGCAAATAGAGATCCTGGCGTCGCTTCAAAACGTCGACCGCGAAATCAAAGACAAAAACCTAGCCAAAAAAGCCCTCACCGACGAGATCGATAAACGGGAAAACGAGATCGGCCAGAAGCGCCGCGAAGCGGCGCAGCTCAAGGCCGAATGGACCGAGAGAGAAAAGCTCCGCCGCGAGAAGGACGCGCAGCTCCAGGAGGAGGGGCGCAAGGCCACCGACAAGCGGATGCGCATGACGCGCATCAAGAACATCCGCGAGCTGCAGGCGCTCCAGCACGAGGTCGATCAGATCAAGATGCAGAATTCCCTCATCGAGGAGGAGCTGATCGCGATCATGGAAGACCTCGAGACGCGCGGGGCGAAGCTCAAAGAGCGCGAGGAGGAACTTAAGACGCTCGAAGAGGCGTGGGCGGCCGAGAAGGACGCGCTCGCGGCGCAGGTCGCCGACATCGACAAGCAGGTCGCCGAGACCGCGAGCGGCAGACAGACGATCGCCGCGCAATTGAACGGCGACCTCATCGGCCGCTACGAGATGATTTTCCGCGCCCGCGGCGGCACGGCGGTCGTCGGCGTGACCGACGGCATCTGCCAGGGCTGCTACATGAACATCCCGCCGCAGCTCGCGAACGAGATCCGCAAGAACGAGCGGCTGAACCTCTGCCCCAGCTGCCATCGCATCCTCTACTACAAGCCGGCCGAACCCACAGACGACAAGCACGCGTAGCCCCATGGCGGACGCTCCCGCAGGGGAATGGCTGCTGATGGTCGACGGCGCGTCGCGCGGCAACCCCGGCGAGGCGGGCTGCGGCGCGGTGATCTACGATCCCGAGGGCGCGACTGCGCGCGAGCTCTCGCGCTATCTCGGCAAAGCCACCAACAACGTCGCGGAGTACGCAGGTTTATTGATGGGCCTCGAGGAGGCGATCAAATTGGGCGTCAAGCGGCTCCGCGTCGAGAGCGATTCGGAATTGCTCGTGCGGCAGCTGAACGGCATTTACAAGGTGCGGGAGCCCAGGCTGATCGAGCTCCACAAAAGGGCGCAGGAGCTTTTGCGCCGCTTCGAGTCCCACCGCATCCGGCACGTGCCGCGCGAGCAGAACCGCGTCGCCGACAAGCTCGCCAACCGGGGCATAGACGAAGCGCGCGGGAAGATTTAAGATAGAATTTCGGGCTAAAGCGGATCAAGCGATCGCTCCCGAGAGGGAGAGGAAAGTCCGGACTCCACAGGACAGGGTGGCCGCTAACGACGGCCCCGAGTGATCGGGGGAAAGTACCACAGAAAACATACCGCCCGCGTAAGCGGGTAAGGGTGAAAAGGCGAGGTAAGAGCTCACCGGCCCGCCAGCGATGGCGGGCGCACGGCAAACCCCACCCGGAGCAAGGCCAAATAGGAGGGTTGGGTGGTCCGCCCATAGCCCTCGGGTAAGGTCGCTCGATCCTGCGAGCAATCGCAGGGCAAGATGAATGATCGCTGTGGCCTCGTTAAGAGGCCATCACAGAATCCGGCTTACCGATCCGCTTTAGCCCGCATTTTTTCCCTCTGAAAATCCCGAAAATTTTGACCCGCGCGGCGCGGCCCGCGCTCTTCTCCATTCGCACACGACGCCGTAGGAAACGCTCAGTCGCGTGCGGCGCGCGAGCTTTGCAGCGAGGAAACGCTTGCGTTCGCCGTTCATGGCGCCGTGTTGCTTCGCACTAACGACAGCTGCGCGTATTGCGCATCGAATGCGCAGGCGCGCGCCGTATGCGAGACGATCGCCCGTGGGATGTGCGCCGGCGGACGCACATTTGGTCGGTAAAATTCTGCCGCGCAAGATACCGTCCTTCCCGCATTCGCAATCGCATCGCGGGCTCGGCCGGACATTCGTGCCCGGGATGGTTTAAAACATCTGTTTGGAAGCGCCGGAAAGGGGTCGTTAAAGCATAATTTTGATCCCTACATATTGCGGTTTTATTGAAAAAATTTGCATATTTGGCACTATTTGTCGTATATTGTCACCACCGCCTGATGACCCCGGTTTAGCCACCCTATTTTTTTATTGACAGAGCGTAAGCAGGACGCTATAAACGCCCTGGTGGGATAAAGTGGGATAATTGCCCATAAAGTCCCTCCATTAACCAAAATTTGAAATTGGTCAAGTACTGGTCAACTTATGTTTCGCGGCAGCTTCGAACATACGCTGGACAACAAGGGGCGCTTGAGCATCCCGGCGAAATTTCGCGAGGTCCTGCTCGGCAAAGGCGACGACCGCATCGTGATCACGAACTTCGTCGTCGAGCAGGCGCGTTGTCTCGACGTCTATCCGTTCGACGAGTGGGTGCGCTTCGAGGACGAGGTGCGGAAAAAACCGCGCTTCGACCGGCGCATCATCGCGTTTCAAAATTATTATCTCGGCGGCGCGAGCGAGTGCGCCGTCGACAAGCAGGGGCGGATTCTCATTCCGCCGCTGCTGCGCGAGTACGCCGGCCTCAAGCGCGACGTCGCGCTCGTCTCGGTGCTCGATAAGTTTCGCGTGTGGGACAAGGAAACCTGGAAGAAAGTTTTTGCGGAGGCCGAGGAGAAGTTGATGCAGGATCCTGATTTTCTCGGCGACTTGGGACTCTAAGTCAACCGCCCGCGCGCGGCGCCGGGCAGAAGGAGAAGAGGGAATGCTGCAGCGAAAAATCATCCAGGACGTTTCCGTCATCGATATCGCGGGCGACATCGATTTTCGCGAGATGATCCGGATCAAGGACGTGATCGGCTCGCTGATCGAGCGCGAGCAGACGAAAGTGGTGCTCAATCTCCGCAGCGTCGATCACATCAACTATCTCAGCATCGGAGTGCTGCTGGAGCGTTTGAAGGTTCTCCGCAACTTGAACGGCGATTTGAAGCTCGCGGGCATGACCCCTTATGTGCGCGACATTTTCCGCGTGGTCGGCATGGATCAGTTTTTCGAAGACTACACGACGCTCGAGGACGCGATCGACAGCTTCGACACCGACTGGGAAGGAGACGGCACCTTTCATTAATGGAGTATGCGCATGCGCCGGTGCTGCTCGACGAAGTAACCGAGATTCTCGAGCCGCGCGCGCAGGGAAAATATCTTGACGGAACGCTCGGAGGCGGAGGGCATAGCGAAAAAATACTCGAGCGCAGCGAACCGGACGGCGAGCTCCTGGGCCTCGACTGGGATGAGGAGGCGCTCGCCGCGGCGGAAAAAAGACTCGCGCGCTTCGGCCCGCGGGCGGTCCTCCGGCGGGCGAACTTTAAAGACGCCGCCGCGGCGCTCAGCGAGATCGGCTGGGAGCGCGTGAACGGCGCCGTGCTCGACTTGGGCATCTCTTCGCGCCACGTGGATGCGCCGGAGCGCGGCTTCAGTTTTCAGATGGACGGCCCGCTCGACATGAGGATGGACCGGCGCCGGCCGCTCGACGCCGCGACGATCGTGAACACGTATCCGGCGGACGAGCTGGCGCGGATATTGCGAAAATACGGCGAAGAGCCGCGCGCGCGGCGCATCGCCGCGGCGATCGACCGGGAGCGTCGCCGCGGGCGCATCGAGACGACCAGGCAACTGGCGGATTTGGTCGCCCGGAGCATCGGCGGAAAGCGCGGGCACATCCACCCCGCGACGAAAACGTTTCAAGCGCTGCGCATCGCGGTCAACGGGGAGCTCCAAAACCTGGAGGCATTTTTGGAAACCGGCTACGAACTCCTACACCCCCGGGGACGACTGGCGATCATCTCGTTTCACTCCCTCGAGGACCGCATGGTGAAGCAGGCTTTCCGGAAATGGAGCCGGAGCTGCCTCTGCCCGCCGCGCACGCCGGTCTGCCGCTGCGGCTGGAGTCAAAAAGTGAAGCTCCTGACGCCGCGGCCGCGCGTCCCTTCCGAGACGGAAGCCGGGAGGAACCCGCGGGCGCGCTCGGCGAAGCTCCGCGCGGTCGAACGGCTTTAAAACTATGGCGCTCGCGGCCGTCAAAAAAATGTGGAGCCTTAGCATTCTCCGGCCGCGTACCGCCGAGCCGCTCCGCGGCGCGGGCCGAAGCGGTTTGTTGCTGCCGGCATTGCTCGGCGCAGGCCTTGTCGCGGTGGCGCTCCTCCACGTCTGGCTGCGCCTGCAGGTCGTCCATATGGGATATGCTCTCGCGACCGCCACGAAATTGCAGCGGCAGCTCGAGCAGGAAAATCGCGAGCTGAAGGTCGAGCTCGCGACGCTCACTTCGCCGCAAAGATTGGAAGCGATGGCGCGCGCGCGTCTGGGCATGGCCCAGCCGCAGCGCGGACAGGTGGTGATCCTGCCATGAGGCGCTCGTTTGCCGGCGTCAAGCTCCGCCTCGGCGCCGCGGGCATTTTCTTTTTCGCGCTCTTTCTCGCGGTGGCGCTCCGCGCGTTCCAGCTGCAGATTCTCGACGGCGAAAAGCTCCGGCAATTGGGCGAGAAGCAGCACTTGAAAGAGATGATCGTGCTGCCCAAGCGCGGAACGATTTTCGACCGCGCGGGTGAGCCGCTGGCGCTTTCCCTCGAAGGTCAATCGGTGTACGCACGGCCGCGCCGGATCAAGGAGCCGAAGCGCGCGGCGCCGAATCTCGCGCAGGCGCTCGGCGCCGATACGACAGATATGGCGCAGAAGCTCGCCTCGGATAAATCCTTCGTCTGGCTCAAGCGCCAGGTCTCGCCGAAAGAGGCCGAGCGCGTCGAGGCGCTGAGCATCGACGGCGTCGGAGTCTACGTCGAGCCGAATCGATATTATCCGCAAGGACAGCTCGCGGCGCAGATCGTCGGCTTCGTCGGGCGCGACTCGCAGGGGCTGGAAGGCGTCGAGCTGCAATACGACAGCTATCTCCGCGGCGAAAGCGGCTCGTCGGTCGTCGAGCGCGACGCGCTCGGCCGGCGCGTGCTCGTGCAGGGTGTCGAGACGCTGCAGATTCCGCCCGGCTCGGACCTCCAGCTTACGCTTGACACCTCGATCCAGCATCTTGCGGAGCGCGAGCTCGAGGCGACCGCCGCGAAGTACCGCGCTAAAGCGGGCACCGCGATCGTCGTCGATCCGTTCACGGGCGAAATTCTCGCGCTCGCGAATTATCCCTTTTTCAACCCGAATAACTTCACGCGGCAGTCCTCGAACCAGTGGCGGAACCGCGCCGTGACGGACAGCTTCGAGCCGGGCTCGACGTTCAAGACGATTCTCGCCGCGGCGGCGCTAGAAGAAGGCGTCGTCGGAAAAGAGGATCTCTTCTACTGCGAAAATGGGAAGTACGCGTATGCCGGCAAGATCATCCACGATACGCACGAGCACGGCTGGCTTCCCTTCGCTAAGATCATCCAATATTCTAGCAACATCGGCGTGACGAAAGTGGCCGAGAAGTTAGGCAAAGAGCGGTACTCGAAATATATCGAGAAATTCGGTTTCGGCCAGCCTACCGGCGTCGACCTTCCCGGCGAAGCGGCGGGGCTCATCAGGCGCCCGGATAAATGGGCCGCCATCGACCTCGCAACCCACGCCTACGGCCAGGGCATCTCGGTGACGCCGGTCCAGCTCGCGATGGCGTACGGCGCGGTCGCCAACGGCGGCATACTCATGCGGCCGTTCGTCGTCCGCCGCGCGACGGCGCCCGACGGCCGCGTCTTGTGGGAGAACCAGCCCCACGTCGTGCGCCGCGCGATTTCGGAGACCACCGCACGTACGCTGACCTCCATCCTTAAGGGCGTGACAGACGAGGGCGGCACCGGCGTGCTCGCGAGCGTCGAAGGGTTTGAGGTCGCCGGCAAGACCGGCACCGCGCAAAAAGCCGAGCACGGCGTCTACACCAAAAAGCGCGTCGCATCTTTCGTGGGATTCGTTCCGGCGGAAGATCCGCGGCTCGTTATGGCGGTCATTCTCGACGAGCCGGAGACCAGTGTCTACGGCGGGACCGTTGCCGCGCCGGCGTTTCGCAACATCGCCGCGGCAACGCTCCAGCGCCTCGCCGTCGCTCCCGATAAGGCCGCGCCGCCGGCGCCCGCGCCGCTCCTCCACGAGGCGGCGCTCAAGCTGCCGCCGAAAGTGGAGCGCCCCGCACGCAGCGAGAGCGATTCGGACGTGCCGGATTTCATCGGTCTCAGCCTGCGCGAAGCGGTGGAGAAGGCGCGCTCTCTTAACATCAAGGTCGAGATGCGCGGCAACGGCTACGTGGTAAAGCAATCTCCGCTTCCCGGCTCCTCGTGGAATAAAAACGGGACGCTGACCCTGAATCTTCAAGGTTGACGCGATGCAATTGGACGTGCTCCTGCAAGCGGGCGAAGTGGAACAGACAGATGGGAATCTCGCGCGCGCAGTTGCGGGGCTCGCCTACGATTCGCGTCGGGTGAAGCCCGGGTTCGTCTTCTTCGCCATTCCCGGCGCGCGCAGCGACGGGCACGAGTTTATCGGCGACGCGCTCGCCCGAGGGGCCGCCGCCGTCGTCGCGGAGCGCCCGATCCAGCGCGCCGGCGACGCGGCCGCGATTCGCGTGCGCAACGTCCGCCGCGCGATGGGCCAGTGGTCGGCGCGTTTCTACGATTACCCGAGCCGCGGCATGCGCGTCGCCGGCGTCACCGGCACGAACGGCAAGACGACGGTAACTTACATCCTCGAGTCGATTTTCCGCGCGGCCGGCGCGGCGGCCGGCGTCGTCGGCACGGTCAATTATCGGTACCGGAGTTCCGTGCTGCCCGCGCCGCACACGACGCCGGAGTCGGTCGATCTTCACGGACTGCTCGCCGACATGGCGCGCGCCGGCGTCGAGAGCGTCGCGATGGAAGTCTCGTCGCACGCGCTCGAGCTCGAGCGCGTGCGCGGCATCGATTTCGACGCTGCGATTTTCACGAATCTCACGCGCGATCACCTCGATTTTCACGGCGACATGGAGCGGTATTTTCACAGCAAGAGCAAATTTTTCACCGACTATCTGCCGGCGAGCGCCAAAAGGAAAAAATCGGCCGTCATCCATGCGAGCGATCCGAAAGGGCCGGAGCTCCTGGAAAAAAGCGCTTCGCTCGGCCTCGACGCCGTGAGCTACGGACGCGACGCGAAATGGGACGTCCACCCGGTCGACGTCGCCGGCGACCTCGACGGCCTCAGAGGCAAGCTTCAGATGGGCGATCGGACGATAGCCTTCACCTCGCAGCTCATCGGCGCGACGAATTTGGAGAACATTCTCGCCGCCGCCGCGGCGGCGTTCGCAATGGGCATCGAGCCCGACGCGATCGTTCGCGGCATCGCGGCGCTCAAGACCGTTCCGGGCAGGCTCGAGAAGGTCGAAAACGAGCGCGGCGTCACCGTGCTCGTCGATTACGCGCATACGCCGGACGCGCTCGAGCGCGCGCTCAAGCTCCTGCGTCCGCTGACGCGCGGCAGATTGATCGCCGTGTTCGGCTGCGGCGGGGACCGCGACCGCGGCAAGCGCCCGCTGATGGGAGAGGCGGGAGCGCGTCTGGCCGACATCGCCGTGCTTACTTCGGACAATCCGCGCACCGAGGATCCGATGCGGATTCTCGACGAGGTCGAAGCGGGAGCAAAAAAAACCGGCGCGAGAAAGTCTCAACGCACCGAGCTGGAAGCCGGAAAGCCGAAGCTCGAAACCGGTTTTTATCTCGTCGAGCCGGACCGGCGCGCGGCGGTCCGGTGCGCGCTGACGCTGGCGCGCGCGGGCGATCTACTGCTGCTCGCGGGGAAAGGACACGAGGATTATCAGATCCTCGGGACGCAAAAGATCCATTTCGACGATCGCGAGGTAGCGCGGGAGGAGATGGAAAGTTTATCTGCCCACAGGCTTCCGTAGGAGGAATTCACATGAACGGAGTCGATCAAAATGTCATGGACCTTGGAACAGATTTTATCAGCGACGGGCGGGAAGCTGACGGTGCGGGGGAGCCGCGCCGCTTTCGGCGAGGTTGTGACGGACTCGAAGAAAATCGAGGCGAACTCGGTTTTTATCGCGCTGAAGGGGCGGAAATTCGACGGTCATCGCTTTGCGAAGGACGCCGCGCGCCGCGGCGCGGGATGTCTGATCGTCCATAAGCGTATTCCACTCGCGCAGACGAAGAACGCGGCAGTCGTGCGTGTCCGAGATACGCTCGAAGCGCTCGGGGCGCTCGGTCAGTACCGGCGCATACATTTTAATCCGAAGGTGCTTGCCATTACGGGCTCGAACGGCAAGACGACGACGAAAGAAATGGTCGCGGCGATTCTCGAGAAGGCGAGCTTTAAAGGCGAGAGATTGCGCGGGCGCGTCCTCAAGACCGAAGGGAACTATAACAACCTCGTCGGCCTGCCGCTCACGCTGCTCCGGCTTTCCGAACGCCACCGCGCCGCCGTCGTCGAGCTCGGGACGAGCAATCCTGGGGAGATCGCGCGCCTTACGCGGATCGCCGCGCCCGACGTGGCGATCGTTACATCGGTCGGGCCGGCGCATCTGAGCGGCCTGAAAAGCGTCGCCGGCGTCGCGCGTGAAAAAGGGAGTATTTTTCTCGGACTCCGCCACGGCGGCGTGGCGGTCGTGAATCTCGACGATCCGCGGACGCGCCGCATCGGAGCGAAGCTCAAAGGAAAGAAAATCACTTACGGCGAGCACGGGCGCATCAGCGCCGCGGACGCACGGCCGATCGGCGACGGCGGAACGGCTTTTGTCCTCCGCGTCGGCGGCCAACGCGCGCGCGTCCGCCTCAGGCTCCCGGGCGAGCACAATCTCATGAATGCGCTCGGCGCGGCGGCGATGACATATGCGGCCGGCGTCGATC
>DATFWH010000323.1:0-2721 GCA_035259465.1 Binatia bacterium | reverse complement strand
GACAACGCCGGCCGTCCACAAAAACCAGCGCCGATGCAGAGTTTCGCCCAGCCAATCTGGCATCGGTCTGCTTCTCATAATTTTATTTTACCGGATAGCAGAGCAATTGCATCCGGGGGTAGTTACCGGAGTCGTCCGTGGGGGTACTTACCGGATACGAATTACCAAAAACTTGACACTCGCGAGGACAACTTTACAGCCAGAACAAAAGTTAAGGAGCGGCCTGACTGAAGGCAGGCAGCGGTTCGTCGGCGCGCGCGAGTGCGATTCGAACGCCGCGGCGCGTGGTGACATATGCCATCTCGTTGACGACGCGCAGGAAGAGTTCGGGACGAAATTTAGCGTTCTCGATCCAGCCGTTTCTGGTGCAAGACCATAAGCGGCCGGTATGGGCAAGCCGGCGGAGCGACTCGAAGCCGATTTTTTGGCGCTCATCAGGCCATTCGCGTTCCAACATATCAGGCAGCGATGCCGGGACGGAAAGCGGCAGTCCTTTCAAAAAATTGATGATCCGAGTCGCGATGAAGAGCGTATAAATGTCCTCACGATCGAAGTCATTGCCGTTCGACGCCATCGCGGTCAGACGCGAGCGCAGGTAGTCGGCGTCGGTGAAGACGTCGCCGCGGGCGACCGGCGCGTTGGGCGTGCGATAAAAAGGCGACGCGCCGAGCAGCACCGGCAGGCACGCGTTGAAAGCCAGCGTTTGGACCATGCTCGCAAGGCTCTCGTTCGGCAGACCGAGTATTTGGTACGAAGTGATTTTCAAACCGAGCCGGTGCGCCTTATCGACCACCTTGAGATACGCGCTTAGCGTGTGCGGGCGCTTCGTCGTCTCGCGCACCGTCTTGTCGGAGCTCACCAGCGCCAGATTCAAATGCGAGAACCCCGCCGCGGCCATCAGCTCGAGCGCTTCGTCGTCGAGACTCAGGTAGCTGATGCCGTTCATCGCGACGAGCTCCAGCGCGCCGGCGGGATAGCGCGCGATGATGCGCCGGCAGAGCTCCTTGAAGGCGCTTTTATAATAAGTCAGGTTGTCGTCCTCGAAATCGATGACGCGATAGCCCTGCCGGTAGCGGGTATCGATCTCGTCGAGGACATTCTCCAGCGAGCGCAGCCGGTATTTCGTGCCGAACGTCGTATGCACGGAGCAGAAAGAGCAGCGGTGGGGGCAGCTCCGCGACGTGATCATGAACGTCATCGGCTTCGGCCCTAGACGATAATGTTCCGGAGCCAAGTCGTCGAGGTCGGGGAACGGCAAGTCGTCGATCGGGAAATTTTCCTCGATCGGATTGAAAACGATCTCGCCCGCATTCTTGTACGCTAGATTGGGAACCGCCTCGACGGGCTTGCGCCCGAGCAGGAATTGCAAAAATTCCACGAACGGCCGCTCGCCTTCGCCGCGAATGACATAATCGACGGCGGGCGACACGAGCAGCGATTCGGGGGCCGCCGACGCGTGCGATCCGCCAGCGACAACCGGAGCCGAGGAGCGGCGCTTCACACGCCGCGCGACCTCGACCGCTTCGCGGTAATAGGGCGTGAACAGCGACGAGATGCCGACGACGTCGGCGTTCAGGCCCGCCAGGTCCGCTTCGATCTCGTCGAAGGAAGCGCCGAAATGGTAGTAGCGATGAAACGCGGAAAACGGCGAGCGGTCGGCAACGGAGTAATATTCGTTCAAATAATCGAGCGCCGGCGGGATTGCGGCGGTCCGCCTCCCGCCGCGATGATAATCGCGCACGATCACCTCGACGCCGGGCAGATACTTCTCGACCGCCGCTTTGATATAACAGAGGCCGATCGGCTGCAGCCGTACATCGGTGTCGTAAAAATCCTCGACGGGCGGTTGCACGAGAACGACTTTCATGGTCGTCTTATAAACGATCCCGTTCGGGGATGAAACATGCGCTGTCGTGGATATATTTTCCTGCTGGCGGCCGGCCTGTCAATTTTCGCCGCAGGAGAGAATGCCTTCTCAGCGGAGAAAAGCGGCAAATCCGTGCCGGTGCGCATCGGCGTCGTCTCGCGCAGCACGCTCGACATGCCGTACTACGTCGCGCGCGACCGCGGCTTTTTCCGTGAGGAAGGCCTCGAGGTCGAGATCGTGCTGGTGCGCTCGAGCCTCTCCGTCCAGGCGCTGCTCGGCGGCAGCATCGACTTCGCGACCGCGACCGGCACGGCGGTCAGCGCCGCCGTGAGCGGCGCCGACGTGCGCGTCATCTTCGCGATGACCGACCGGCCGTCGTTCGATCTTATCGCGCATCCGTCGATCGCGACGATCCAGCAGCTCCGCGGACGCAAGATCGGCTACGGCGGCATCGGCGGCTTATCGGAGACGATCGTGCGCCAGATTCTCACCGCCAATCGCGTCCCGCTCGATCAGGTCACGTTTCTCGCGCTCAACGCGAGCGATTTAACCTATCCTTCGCTCAAGGCCGGCGTCATCGACGCGGCCATGCTGCAAATCCCGCCGACGTTTCTCGCGCAGGACGAAGGCTATCGCAAACTCGCCGCCGGCGCGGATTACTACCGCGTCGTGCAGGGCGGCCTCACGACCACGCGCGCCGCGCTCGCGGACCGGCCAGAGCTCGCCGTCCGGATGATCCGCGCCGCGCTGCGGTCGGTGCGGCTGATCAAGAGCGACCGGAAGTATGCGCTCGATTTCATGAAAGGGCCATACCTGGAACTGGGCAAAGAAAGGGATAGATTTGTGGAACGGAT
>DATFWH010000322.1:0-24094 GCA_035259465.1 Binatia bacterium | reverse complement strand
GCTGGAACGGTCTCGGCATCATCAACGACGCCTACAATGCGAATCCCGCCTCGATGGAAGCGGCGCTGAAGACGCTCGCGCGCATCGACGGGCGCGGCCGCAAAATCGCCGTCGTCGGCGACATGTTGGAGCTCGGCGGCGAGACGCGCAAGCGCCACCTGGCGCTAGGACGCCAGGCCGCGGAAAACGGCATCGACCGCCTGTATATTTTCGGCAAACAGGCGCGTCTCGTGCGCCGGGGAGCTCTCGCGGGCGGCATGGAGCCGGCCCGCGTCACCGTCGGCAAGACACACGCGCGCATCGCATCGCTGATGCGCAAAGAGCTGCGCGCCGGCGATTGGATTCTCTTCAAGGGATCGCGCGGGATGAAGATGGAAAAGATTCTCGGCGCCTTGAAAGCCGCTGGAGCGTGAACTTGCTTTATTATTTCCTCTATCCGCTGCATACGACTTATTCGGGCTTCAACGTCTTCCGCTACATCACGTTCCGCGCGGCGATCGCGGCGCTTACGGCGCTGCTCATCTGTTTCATGTTCGGCCCGGCGCTCATTCGCTCGCTCGCTGCGATGCAGATGAAGCAGCCGATCCGAGAGGACGGTCCCGCAGGGCACGCGGTCAAGGCCGGCACGCCGACGATGGGCGGGGTGCTGATCATTCTCGCGCTCTTTTTTGCGACGATCATGCTCGCCGACATCACCAACGCCTATATCACGCTCGCGATCATCGTCACCGGCGGGTTTGCGGCGATCGGCTTCATCGACGATTCGCTCAAGCTCAAGCGCAAATCGAGCCGCGGCCTTTCGGCGCGGGCCAAATTCCTGCTGCAGATGGGCGTCGCGCTCGTCGCCGCCGTGATCTTATATCGCCAGCCCTTCTTCAGCAGTGTCATTGCCGTGCCGTTTCTTAAAAACATACATCCCGACCTCGGCATGTGGTACATCCCGTTCGCGATGTTGGTGATCGTCGGCGCGTCGAACGCCGTCAATTTGACCGACGGCCTCGACGGCCTGGCGATCGGACCGATAATGATCAGCGCCGGCACCTACGCCATTATCGCCTATCTGACAGGCAACAAGAACTTTGCAGAGTACCTTCAGATTCCGTATGTCGCTGGCGCCGGCGAACTCAGCGTTTTCTGCGCCGCCGTCGTCGCCTCGGGTCTCGGCTTTCTTTGGTTTAATGCGTATCCGGCGCAGATGTTCATGGGAGACGTGGGCTCGCTGTCCCTCGGCGCCGCGTTGGGCGTCGTCGCGCTGATGACGAAAAACGAAGTGCTGCTCGTGATCGTCGGCGGCGTGTTTGTGATCGAGGCGCTGTCGGTGATTTTTCAGGTGGCGTCCTACAAGCTCAGGCGCAAGCGCGTCTTTCTCATGGCGCCGATTCATCATCATTATGAGCTCAAGGGCTGGCCGGAGCCGCAGATCATCGTGCGCTTCTGGATCATCTCGATCGTTTGCGCCGTTGTCGCGCTGAGCACCCTGAAGCTCCGGTAGTGAGGATTGGTATCAGTGGAATCATGGACGTCGAGGGCAAAAAGGTGATGGTGCTGGGGCTTGCGCGCACCGGCATCGCCGCGGCTCGTTTTCTCGCCGAGCGCGGCGCCGACGTCACTGTCAGCGACCGGCGGAGCGAGGCCGATCTCGCGCGGGAAATCGCTGCGCTGGGCGACGCGCCGATCGATCTTCGCCTCGGGGGCGAAGATTCCGCCTGGCTGGAAAATATCGACATCCTGATTCCGAGCCCCGGCGTGCCGCAGGAAAATCCGCTGCTGCAAGCCGCCGTGCGGCGCGGCATGGAGGTAGTGAGCGAGATCGAGCTCGGCTATCGATTTATACGTGCGCCGCTCATCGCGATCACCGGCACGAACGGCAAAAGCACGACGACGTCGCTGATCGGCGCGATGCTCAAAGCCGCCGGCGCGAACGCGTTCGTCGGCGGCAACATCGGCGCAGCGCTCATCGGCTTCGCCGGCAAGGATTGGGACTGGGGCGTCGTCGAGGTGAGCAGCTTCCAGCTCGAATGGGTGAAGGATTTCCGCCCGAGGATCGCGATCCTGCTGAACCTGACCGAAGACCACCTCGACCGCTACCCGAGCTTCGCCGACTACGGCGCGGCGAAGGAGCGCATCTTCGCCGCGCAGAAAGCCGACGACGTGGCGATACTCAACCGCGACGATCCGCTCGTATGGCGCATGAGGCGGCGCGTCCGCGCGCGTATCGTGTCGTTCGGCTGGTCGCCCGTAGAACAAGGCGTGTACGCGACAAACTACGAGATCGTCTGGCGCGGCGCGGGAGCGGAGGAGCGCTTTCCGCTCGCGCGCGTAAAGATTCAAGGCGTCCATAACGTCGAGAACTTAATGGCGGCGATCGCCGCGGCGAAATCGGTGGACGTCTCGCAAGCGGCGATCCAGGGCGCGATCGAAAGCTTCGCCGGGCTGGAGCACCGGCTCGAATTCGTGCGGGAGAAAAACGGCGTCCGCTATTACAACGATTCCAAAGGCACCAACGTCGGCGCAGTGATCAAATCGCTCGCCAGCTTTTCCGCGCCGGTGATTCTTTTGGCGGGCGGCGTCGATAAAGGCGGGGATTACGCGCCGCTGGCGGATGAGATCCGCCGCACGGTGAAAAAATTGATTCTTTTCGGCGCGGCGAAAGAGAAGATTCGCGCCGCGCTGGGGCATCTGACGGAGACCGCCCTGGTCGAGAGTCTTGACGCCGCCGTGCGCGACGCCGCGGCTTCGGCGCGCCAAGGCGACGTCGTGTTGCTTTCGCCCGCATGCTCGAGCTTCGACATGTTTCGCGATTACACGGAGAGGGGAAAAACATTTCGGTCCTTAGTTCAAGAGCTGTGAGAGACGGCATGGCGGTCGACGGGTGGATTTTCTTCACCGTCGCCGCGCTGCTCGCCGTCGGCATCACGATGGTGCTGAGCACCAGCTACCTCTACGCCCAGGAGCGCTTCGGCGACGGCACCTACTTTTTCCGCAAGCAGCTGATCGCGGCCGGCATCGGCTTCGTCGGCCTATTGATCGCCGTCGCGACGCCCGTCGAGGTGTACCGCAAGCTGGCCTACCCGTTAATGGCCGCCGTGCTGCTGGTGCTGGTTGTGCTGCTGATCCCCGGAATAGGCGCGACACGCGGCGGCGCGCGTCGCTGGCTCATTCTCGGCGGCTTCGCCTTTCAGCCCGCCGAGCTGGCGAAACTTTCGCTGCTGCTTTACCTCGCGCGCTCGCTCGCGAAAAAAACCGACAAGATGGCGAGCTTCGCGCTCGGCGTGCTGCCGCATCTCGTGGTCGGCGGCATTTTTATCGGCCTGATCGTCCTCGAGCCCGATCTCGGCACGGCGGTGACGCTCGGGCTCCTTCTGATCCTCATGCTTTTCATCGCCGGGGCGAAATTGTCGCATCTCGTCTATCTCGGGCTCGCAGCCGTGCCCGTCGTCGCCGTCGCCATCATGGGGGCGGAGTACCGTCTGCGCCGCATGATGACCTTTCTCGATCCGTGGCGCGACGCGTCGAAGAGCGGCTTTCAGATCATTCAGTCCTACATCGCGTTCGGCTCCGGCCAGCTGCTCGGCCGCGGCCTCGGCGAGAGCCGGCAGAAAATGTTTTATCTCCCCGAGGCGCACACGGATTTTATCTTTTCGGTCATCGGCGAGGAGATGGGACTCCTCGGCGCATTCGGCGTGCTGGCGCTTTTCGCCGTCATCATCGTGCGCGGCCTCAAGCTCGCGAGCCGGATCGAAGAGCCTTTCAGCCAGTATCTGGCGTTCGGGCTCACGACGCTGCTCGGGCTTCAGGCGCTGATTCACATGAGCGTCGTCATGGGGCTGCTGCCGACCAAGGGGCTCGTGCTGCCGTTCATCAGCTACGGCGGCTCGGCGATGATGGTGAACCTGATCGAGGCGGGCATGCTGCTCGGCCTGTCGCGCGGGAGAAAATGAAGTGCGCGTTATCGTGGCCGGCGGAGGAACCGGCGGGCACCTTTTCCCCGGCCTCGCCGTGGCGCAGGAATTCAAGAGGCGCGACACGATGAATGAGATTTTATTCGTCGGCACGGCGCAGGGCATCGAGGTGCGCGCGGTGCCCGCGGCGGGCTTCCCGCTCGAGCTGATACCGGTGAAAGGCTTGAAGGGGAGAGGCGTGCGCGGCCTCATGCAAGGGCTTTACGGAGTGCCGGCGAGCTTTCTGCGCTCGCTCGGAATTCTCCGCCGCTTTCGCCCCGATTGCGTTCTCGGCGTCGGCGGCTACGCGTCCGGCCCGCTGCTGCTGGCGGCGAAGACGCGGCGCATCCGCTCGGCGATCGTCGAGCAAAACCTGCGCCCGGGACTGACCAACGAGGTGCTGGGGAAGATCGTCGACCGCGTGTTCACATCCTATGAAGGCAGCGCGAAGTATTTTCCGCGCGGCCGCGTCGTCGAGACCGGAAATCCGGTGCGCTGGCGCACGCTGCCGCAAGTCGAAAGGGAGAAGAAGTTCATGCTGTTTATTTTCGGCGGCAGCCAGGGCGCGCGACGGATCAATCAGTGCGCGATCGAGATGTTGAAACAGTTGGGCGACATGCAATCGTCGCTCAAAATACTCCATCAAACCGGGAAGCTCGATTTCGACGCTGTGCGCGCGGCGTACGACGAGCTGCCTTTCGAGGCCGAGGTCGTGCCTTTCATCGACCGCATGGATCAGGCGTACGCGCGCGCCGATCTGATGATCTGCCGCTCCGGCGCGGCGACCGTCGCCGAGCTGACCGTATTCGGCAAGCCGGCGATTCTGATTCCGTATCCGTACGCGGTGTACGACCACCAGCGGCTGAACGCCGAAGAGCTCGTGGAAAAGGGCGCCGCCGAAATGATTCTCGACCGCGAGCTCGACGGTGAGAAGCTCGCCGCCCGCGTGCGCGCGTTGTATCAGGACCGCGCGCGGCTCGCCGCGATGGGCGAGGCGGCGAAGCGCCTGGGCCGCCCCGACGCGGCCGAGCGGATCGTGGAACAATGTTACGCGCTCGCGCGCGGATGAGACGGATCGAGCGATTGGGATGTTCGAGAAAAAACACCGGGTCCACTTCGTCGGGATCGGCGGTATCGGCATGAGCGGCATCGCCGAGGTCCTGCTGAACCTGGGCTACAAGGTCTCGGGCTCGGAGCTGCGCGAGAGCGAGGCGACCGAGCGGCTGCGCTCGCTCGGCGCCGAGATTTTTTTCGGCCATCGCGAGGGGAACCTGAGCGGCGATCCATCGGTCGTCGTGATCTCGACGGCGGTCAAATACACGAACCCAGAGGTGATCGAGGCGCGGCGAAAAAATATTCCGGTCATCCCGCGCGCCGAGATGCTCGCCGAGTTGATGCGCATGAAGTACGGCGTCGCCGTCGCCGGCAGCCACGGGAAAACGACGACGACTTCGATGATCGCGGCGGTCTTGAGCGAGGCGGGCCTCGACCCCACGATGGTCATCGGCGGGCGCGTCCGCGCGCTCGGCAGCAACGCGCGCCTCGGCCAGGGGGCGTTCCTGGTCGCCGAGGCCGACGAGAGCGACGGCACGTTCCTCCTGCTCTCGCCGACGATCGCGGTCGTCACCAACATCGACCGCGAGCACATGGACTTCTATCAAAACATGGACCGGCTGAACGAGAGCTTCCTTGAGTTCATCAACAAGGTGCCGTTCTACGGCCTCGCCGTTCTCTGCCTCGACCATCCGAACGTGCGCGCGCTGATTGCCAAAGTAAGAAAGCGCTTCGTCACCTACGGTTTCTCGCCCGAGGCGGAATACACCGCGCAGGACGTCGAAATCCGTCCCATGGAAGTAGAATTCACCGTCGCGCGCGGGGCGAAAGCGCTCGGGCGCATCAGGCTGCGCTCGCCCGGGCGCCACAGCGCGCAGAACGCGCTCGCCGCGGTGGCGGCGGCGGATGAGCTCGAGATTCCCTTTGCGAAGATCGCCGCGGGCCTCGAAGAGTTCGCCGGCATTCAGCGCCGCTTCGAGATCAAGGGCGAGGCCGGCGGCGTGCTGGTGATCGACGATTACGGCCATCACCCCGTCGAGGTGCAGGCGACGATCCAGGCGATCCGCGACAGCTGGAAGCGGCCACTCACCGTGTTGTTCCAGCCTCATCGCTTTACGCGCACGCGCGATCTCTTCGACGAATTTTTGGTTTCGTTCGACAACGCCGACCGTTTGGTGCTGACCGACATCTATTCCGCCGGGGAAGAGCCGCTCGACGGCGTCTCGGCGAAGTCGCTCTATCAGGCGATCAAGCAGCGCGGCCATCTCGACGTCGCGTACGCCGAGAAGGACGAAATCGTCGCGCGCCTGCTGCCGCAGCTCAAGTCCGGCGACATCGTGCTCACGCTCGGCGCCGGCGATATCTACAAGGTCGGCGAGAAACTGGTGCAGGAGCTGCAAAAGTGACGTTGGCCGCCATGGCATCACAACGCGCAACAACTCTGCTCGATTCGCTGCTCGCGATCCCGGGCTTGAAGGTGAAGCGGGACGAGCCGCTCGCGCGCTACACGACGATGAAGATCGGCGGTCCGGCGGATTATTTTCTCGACGCCGATGCGCGGCCGGCGCTCGCGCAGGCGCTCGAGCTGTTGAGCGCGCACCACGTTCCATTCTGTCTGCTCGGAAAAGGCAGCAACTTGCTCGTGAGCGACCGCGGCGTGCGCGGCGCGGTGATCCGCTTGGGCGACGACTTCAAGCGCGCCGACTGGCGCGAGGAGGGCGGCCGCGCGTTCGTCGAGGTCGGCGCGGCCTACGCCATGACGCAGCTCGTGCGCGAGGCGGCGCGGCGCGGTCTCGGCGGCCTGGAGTTCGCGGAAGGCATACCGGGAAGCGTCGGCGGCGCGCTCTACATGAACGCCGGGGCCTACGGCTCGGAGATGGAAAAAATCGTCGAGCGCGTCGAAGGCGCGACGCCGTCGGGCGAAGCGATCGTCTTCGAGCGCGACGAGCTTAAGTTCACTTACCGCGATTCGCACCTGCCGCCGGGAACCATCGTCACCGCGGTGACGATGCGGCTCGAAAAGAAAGATGCCGCCGAGGTGAGCACGAAAGTCCGCGAGCTCGTCACCCGGCGCAAATCGAGCCAGCCGGCGGGCTTTCCCAACTCCGGCTCGATGTTTCGCAACCCGCCGGGCGATTTCGCCGGCCGCTTGATCGAAGCCGCGGGCTGGAAAGGCAGGCGCATCGGCCAGGCGCAGATCTCCGAGCGGCACGCGAACTTCATTGTCAATCACGGCGGCGCGACCGCCGCCGACGTGAAGGCGCTGATGGACGGCGCGCGCGCGGAAGTAAAAAACAAATTCGGCGTGGAGCTCGTGTCCGAGGTCCGTTTTATCGGCGAGTGGTAGAACGATGAAATTTTTTCCGGTGCGCGAAAATAAGAAGGCCGAAACCAGAGGCGGCTGGATTCGCCTGCTGATCGAGATGGCGCTCGGCGTCGCGCTCGCGGCGCTATTCGTCTCGGTCGACTGGGAAGGCGCGGTCGGCGCCGCCTGGCGCATGCGCACGCGCTTTCTCGACAACGAGATTTTCTCGGTGCGCGAGATCAAGGTGACCGCGGGCGACAAAGTCGGCGGCAGCGAGATCGTCGCGACCGCCGGTTTGAGCCACGGCATGAGCATCTGGCGCGTCGATCCGCAGGAGATCGAGAAAAAAGTCGCGCGCCATCCGTGGGTGAAGCAGGTGCTCGTGCGCCGCGAGTTTCCGCGCCGCGTCGTCATCGAGGTGGAAGAGCGCGAGGCGAGGGCGATCGCGGCGCTCGGCAAGCTCTACTACGTCGACCGCGACGGCTTCATCTTCAAGCCGGTCGAGCCCGGCGAGCGGACCGATTTGCCGCTGCTCACCGGCCTGAAGCCGCAGGACCTGCAATATCCCGCCGCGTTCGCCACGCGCCAGCGCATCCAGGAAGCGCTCCGGCTGAACGATCTCATCGGCAAGGAGCCGTTCGCGCTCTCCGAGATTCGCTTTCTGCCGCGCGAGGGATTCGTCGTCTATCCGGTCGGCTACCGCATGGCGATCGCGATGGGAAGCGGCGACTGGGACGACAAGCTCAAGCGGCTCCGGCGCGTGCTTACGCTCTGGAAGGGGAGCGAAGATCGCCTGGCGGTGCTGGATCTGAGCTTTCGCGATCAGGTGATCGCGCGCATGAGAAAGAGCTGAAGGGGAGGAAGACCGCAGCATGGGTAAACGAAACAACATCGTCGTCGGTCTGGACATCGGCACATCGAAAGTCTGCGCGGTCGTGGGCGAGATGAGCGAGCGCGGCGTCGAGATCATCGGCGTGGGCTCGCACATCTCTCAAGGTCTCCGCAAGGGCGTCATCATCAACATCGAAAGCACGGTCGAATCGATCAAGAAGGCGGTGACCGAGGCCGGCGTGATGGCCGGCTGCGAAATCAATTCCGTCTTCACCGGCATCGCCGGCAGCCACATCAAGGGCTTCAACAGCCACGGCATCGTGGCGGTGAAAAATAAGGAAGTGAGCGAGCGCGACGTCGAGCGCGTCATGGACGCGGCGAAAGCCGTCGCGATCCCGATGGACCGCGAGGTGCTGCACATCCTGCCGCAGGACTACATCATCGACGATCAGGACGGCATCAAAGAGCCGCTCGGCATGTCGGGTGTGCGGCTAGAGGCCAAGGTTCACATCGTCACCGGCGCCGTCACGTCGGCGCAGAACATCGTCAAGTGCTGCAACCGCACCGGTCTCAACGTCGCCGACATCGTGCTCGAGCCCCTCGCCTCCGCCGAGGCTGTGCTGACCGACGAGGAAAAAGAGCTCGGTGTCGCGCTCGTCGACATGGGCGGCGGCACGACGGACATCGCGCTGTTTCACGACGGGGCGGTCAAGCACACCGCCGTGCTCGCGATCGGCGGCAATCATCTCACGAGCGACATCGCGGCCGGGCTGCGCACGCCGATTGCGGAGGCCGAGCGCATCAAGCAGCGCTACGGCTACGCGCGGACGTCGATGGTCACGCGCGACGAGCGCGTCGAGGTGCCGTCGGTGGGCGGCCGCAGCGCGCGCACCGTCACGCGGCAGATCCTCTGCGAGATCATCGAGCCGCGGCTGGACGAGATCTTCCAGCTCTTTCGCCGCGAGATCGTGAAGTCGGGCTACGAGGGCTGCCTCTCGTCGGGCGTCGTCCTGACGGGCGGCTCGACGCTGCTGCCGGGCATGATCGAGATGGCCGAAGAGGTCCTCGGCATGCCGGCGCGCCAGGGCCTTCCGATGCACGTCCACGGGCTGACCGACGTGATCGCGAGCCCGATCTACGCGACCGGCGTCGGGCTCGTGCTCTACGGCATGAGGCGGCAGGACAAGAATTTCTTCCGCATTCGCGAGAACAACGTCTTCGGCAAGGTAAAGGGGAGAATGACGGATTGGCTGAGCGAATTCTTTTAACGATGTCGGGCGAGGGCTTCGACCAAAAACATTGTGGGCGCGCAACGGAGCGGCCCGCGCAAAGAAGGAGGCGTCATGTTTGAGTTAGTCGAGCACGTACAATTGGGCGCGCGCATCAAGGTGATCGGGATCGGGGGCGGCGGCGGCAACGCGGTCAACACCATGATCGCCGGCAAGCTCAACGGCGTCGATTTCATCGTCGCCAACACCGACGCGCAGGCGATCGAGGCGAACCGCGCGACGGTCAAGATCCAGTTGGGCGAGCAGGTCACCAAGGGACTCGGCGCCGGCGCCAATCCGGACGTCGGCCGCCGCGCGGCGATGGAAGACGAGGCCAAGCTCCGCGAATACCTCACCGGCGCGGACATGATCTTCATCACCGCCGGCATGGGCGGCGGCACCGGCACCGGCGGCGCGCCGGTGATCGCGAAGATCGCTCGCGAGGTCGGCGCGCTGACCGTCGGAGTCGTGACCAAGCCGTTCCTCTTCGAAGGAAAAAAGCGGATGCGCCAGGCCGACGAAGGCATCATGGACCTCAAGGCGAACGTCGACACGCTGATCGTGATCCCGAACCAGCGGCTGCTGAGCATCGCGGCGCGCACGACCACAATGCTCGAAGCGTTCCACAAGGCGGACGACATCCTGCTCCAGGCGGTGCGCGGCATCTCGGACCTGATCATCACGCCTGGGCTCATCAACCTCGACTTCGCCGATGTGCGCACCGTCATGGCGGAGATGGGGCTCGCGCTCATGGGCGCGGCGACGGCGCAGGGCGAGAACCGCGCGGTCGAGGCGGCGCAGAAGGCGATCTCGAGCCCGCTGCTGGAAGACATCTCGATCCACGGCGCGCGCGGCCTGCTGATCAACATCACCGGCGGCCCGGATCTCGGCCTCCACGAAGTGAACGAGGCGGCGACGATGATTCAGGAGGAGGCCCACGACGAAGCCAACATCATCTTCGGCGCGGTCATCGACGAGCGCATGAAGGACGAGATCCGCGTGACCGTCATCGCGACCGGCTTCGGCGAGCGCGACGAACAGAGAAAGCCCTCGCTCGCGAACTTCACGAGCGCGAACGCGGTCCCGCGGAACAAGAAAATCGTCCATCTCGGCACGATCGTCGACGATCTCGACGCGCCGACCTGGCAGCGGAACAAGCGCGAGGAAGAGCCGGCGCCGGAGCGCAGCCCCGCGATGCAGTTCCAGGACGACGACGACAAATTCGACGTGCCGACATTCCTGCGGAGGCAGATGGACTGAGCTCGCCGCCGTCGCGAGTACGACGGCGGGTTAATTTCGAGGACGGTCCCCCCGTCCTCGGGTTTGTCTACAAATCGAAGCTCGTCTTGAGCTTCTTCTCCCTCTCGTAGCGCTCGATCGCGAGCTGGATCAAGCGGTCGATCAGCTCGGTGTAGCCGATGCCGGTCGCTTCCCAGAGCTTGGGATACATGCTGATCTTGGTGAAGCCGGGGATCGTGTTGATCTCATTGACCAGCACCTCGCGCTCGCCGCGGAGAAAGAAGTCGACGCGCGCCATGCCTTCGCAGTAAAGCGCCTTGAACGTTCTCACCGCGATGCGCTGGATATTCTCTACGACGTCTTCCGGCAGCTTGGCCGGAATCTCCAGCGCGGCGCCTTTCTCGTCCAAATATTTCGCCTCGTACGAATAGAACTCGTGGCGCGTGATGATCTCGCCCGGCAGCGAGGCGATCGGATCGTCGTTGCCAAGCACCGAACACTCGATCTCGCGTCCTTGGATGAACTCTTCGAGCAGAATCTTCCGGTCGTAGCGGAACGCGTCCTTGACCGCGGCGGCGAATTGGGATTCGTTCTTGACTTTATGGATGCCGACCGACGAGCCGCAGTTGGCCGGCTTGATGAACAGCGGCAGGCCGAGCTCGCGCGCGGCGGCGGCGAAGTCGACCTCCTTCGTGCTCTGCGCGGTGATGAAGCGCGCGCTCGGAATGCGCGCGTCGCGCAGCAGCCGCTTCATCGCGTCCTTGTCCATGCCGACGGCCGACCCGAGCACGCCGGCGCCGACGAATGGGATGTCTGCCATCTTGAGCAGCCCCTGGACCGTGCCGTCCTCGCCGAAGGTGCCGTGGAGGATCGGGAAGACGACGTCGACCGGCCGCTCGCTTTTTTTATTCGCCAGGCGGAGCCACTGCTTCGCGCGATTCGCCGGCACGAGCGCGAGCGCGTTGGGATCGCGCGCGAAGCGGATCGCCTTCGGCCGGTCCGCGCGCTCGAGCACGCGCGCGTCGTCGGTGCGGTACCAGCGGCCCCGCTTATCGATGCCGATCAGGACGACTTCGTATTTCGATCTGTCGATCGCCTGGACGACGTTCTTGGCGGAGATGATGGAGATCTCGTGCTCGGCGGACCTTCCGCCGAAGAGAACGGCGACGCGCAGCTTCTTCTTCATCAAGCGGACTAGCTTTGCTTGGCGCCCGCGGATTGCTCCAGGACTTTGACGACCTTGCCGGGATATTTCCCTTCCTCGAACTTGAGGACGAAGTATTTCGCGTGGACCGGATCGCCCTTGCTGTCGAAGCTGATCGAGCCGGTGATGCCTTTGAAGTCCTTGATCTTGCGCACCGCGGTCGAGACCTGCTGGCGCGTCGGCTTTTTGCCGCCGATCTCCTGGATCGCGTTCTCGATCGCTTTCAAGCCCACGGACGCGGCGTCATAGCCGTAGATGCCGAACGACTGCACGTCCTTGCCGAAGCGCTGCTTGAACTTCGCGGCGAACGCGGCGGAGTCGGGGTTGTAGCCGACGGGCGCAGCGACGGTCGTATAGTACGCGCCGGTGATGCGCTTGCCGGCGATCTTAACGATCTCCGGATCGTCGAGGCCGTCGGGACCCATGAAAGCCGACTTAACGCCTTTTTCGCGCAGCTGCCTGAGCAGCAGGCCGCCCTGGTTGAAGATGCCGCCGAAGTAGATGAGGTCGGGATTTTTTGCCTTCAGTGGAATAATCAACGGGCCGAAATTCGTCTTCTCTTCTGTTCCTTCGAAGCCGAGCACCTGCATGCCGAGCTTTTTCGCCTCGTCGCGGAAGTTGCTCGACACGCCTTGTCCATACGGCGTCTTGTCCTGGATGATGTAAACGCTCTTGAGCTTCAAGTCCTGGGCGGCGAATTTCGCGCCGAGCGGCCCTTGGACGTCGTCGCGGCCGCACACGCGGTTGACGTTCGGGTAGCCGCGGTCGGTGATCTCGGTCGCCGTGTTCGCCGGCGAGATCATCGCAAGCATCGATTCTTTGTAAACATCGGAGGAGGGGAGCGCGACGCCGGAGTTGAAATGACCGACGACGAGCAAGACATCGGGATCGGCGGCGAGGTTGCGCGCGTTCGCCACGCCGACCTCGGGCTTCGCCTGATCGTCGTAAGGCACGAGGACGAGGTCATAGCCCAGCGCTTTGAAGCGTTTGACCGCCTCTTCGACCGCGAGCTGCGCGCCGAGCTTGATCGGCTCGCCGAGCGCGGCCTGCTCGCCGGAGAGCGGCGTCTGCGTAGCGACCTTGATCCGGCCTTTTTGCGCCCGGGCGCCGGGCGGAATCAGGGCAGAAGCGGCAAAAATGGCAAGACTTAGAGCTAAAACGAAAAAGACACGCGAGAGCACGAAGCGGTTTTTCTCCATGCGGAGATTTTTACGCGAACCGCCCCCGCGAGTCAACGTAAAATCCTTATGCCAGATCGAACAGCAGCAGCTCGGCTTCTTCCGTCGCCTTCGCTTCCACGATCTCTTCGTCGCTTAAGGCCGCGCCGTCGCCTTCTGCGAGCGCGGCGCCGTTCAAAGTCGCCCCGCCGACGGCCACCTGCACCCACGCATGCCGTCCCGGCTTTAGACGATAGGTCGCCTGCTCGCCGGGCGAGAGGCGCGCGGCGGCGATCTCGACGTTCTGATGCACCTTGACCGCGCCGTCGCGCGGCTCTTTGGCGGCGATCGTAAGCCAGCGGCTGCGGTGCTTATCGAGGTCGAAAGTGCGCTGCTCGTATTCGGGCTTCAGCCCCTGCGTGTCCGGCAGAATCCAGATCTGCAGGAAGCGCACCGGATCGCTCTTCGAAGGATTGTACTCGCTGTGGCTGATGCCGGTCCCCGCGGTCATGCGCTGGGCTTCGCCGGGGCGAATGACCGTGCTCGTGCCCGTGCTGTCCTTGTGCGCAATCGCGCCGTCGAGCACGTAGGTGACGATCTCCATGTCGCGGTGTGAATGCGTCGCGAAGCCCTCGCCGGGCTCGACGCGGTCGTCGTTGATGACGCGGAGCGTGCGGAAGCCCATGTAGCGCGGGTCGCGGTAGTCGCCGAACGAAAACGTATGCCGGCTGTCGAGCCAGTCGAAGCGCGTGCGCCCGCGCTCGCCGGCGCGGCGGATGGTGATCACGATAGTCTCCTCTACTTACGGCTTTCGCCGCCGTGCTTGACGAATGTCCCTTTGCCGAATTCCTCGAACGCGGTTTCGAGCTCCGCTTGCGTGTTCATGACGACGGGGCCGTACCACGCGATCGGCTCGCGCAGCGGCTTACCGGCAACGAGCAGGAAGCGGACGGATTTCTTGTCGGCGCTCGCCTCGACGGTGTCGCCGGACCCGTAGAGTAACAGCTTGCCTTCGCCGTGACTTTCCGGCGTCTCTCGCGCGAGGCTTTCGCGCGGCTCGAAATATCCCTCGCCGTCGATCACGTAAATGAACGCGTTGTGGTTCGCCGGAACCGGCTGGACAAAAGTTTTCCCGGCCGGGAGCGTGACGTCGAGAAACAGCGGATCAGTGACGATCTCGCGCACCGGGCCGCGCGCGCCCGCCGCTTCGCCGGCGATAACGCGCACGGTCGCGTCGGCGGTCTTCACCACGGGAATCTCGCTCTGCTTCACCTCCTGGTAGCGCGGCTCCATCATCTTGCTGCGCGCGGGCAGATTGGACCAGAGTTGGAATCCCCACATCTCGCCCTTGGCGTCGCCTTTCGGCATCTCTTGATGGATGATGCCGCTGCCGGCCGTCATCCACTGGACGTCGCCGGCGGAGATCAGGCCGCGGTTGCCCATGCTGTCGCCGTGCTCGACCTCGCCGTCGAGAATGTAGGTGATCGTCTCGATGCCGCGGTGCGGGTGCCACGGGAAGCCCTTGCGGTAGTCGTCGGGATTCTCCGAATGGAACGCGTCGAGCAGCAAAAAGGGGTCGAGCCGCGGCGTCTCGCGAAAGCCGAACGCGCGATTCAAGCGCACGCCCGCTCCCTCCATCGTCGGCTGGCTCTTCCATGCTTGGCGGATCCTGCGCGCGTTATCAATTTTATTCGTCATCGTGAACTCCTTCTCGCGGCCAAGGGCCGCGATTGAGAGTTAAAGGTAGGAATGATACTCCCCCTTGTAAAGTACGCACCTGATTGTGCGTGCTTACCTTCAGGTGAGTATGCGAAGTAAAAAAGCGGTCGGTTGCCCGGCGGAAGCCGCGGTCGACGTAATCCGCGGGCGCTGGAAGCTCATGATCTTGCGCGAGCTTTGCGGCGGCACGGTGCGCTTCGGCGAGCTGCGGCGCGCGCTCAAGGGAGTTTCGGAGAAAGTGCTGGCGCAGCATTTGCGCGAACTCGAAAGAGACGGAATTTTAACGCGCGTCGCCTACGATCAAAGCCCCCCGAGAGTCGAATACTCGCTCACCGCCGCCGGCAAGGCGCTGAAGCCGATTATCGAAGCGCTGCACGCGTGGGGTCTCGCGCATGCGGCAAAAGAAAAACAGCGCAACGGCGCGGCTGCCGTCAATTAGTAGCGAACTAACTGTTCATCGCGCACTGCCGCCGGCGCTCGCCGGCTGCAATGGACTGTCCGGCGACCGGCCGGCGGATTCGAGTATGTACTGGAGCACCGGTTTCCAAACGCGCGCATCGCTGTCGATGTTTCGATGCGCCGCGCAAGGGCCATTGAACGGTCCCGAAGGATCGGGGACAGCGATGTTCACGATGCGGGTAGCTGCCGGGTCCTCCGCCTCCAGCTTATCGCGGCCCGGGCAGATTGAGAAGGTCGTCGGCACGTAGAAATTGAAGGCCTGGATGACGTTTCGTGGGACGATGCGGTAGGCTAAAAAGCCTTCCATTTCGACGATCATCTGGATGGGAATTCGAGCGTCGCGGAGCGCGACTGCCGCTTCGGCGACGACCCCGCCGCCCTGGCTGTGGCCGACGAGATAGAGCTTGTCTCCCGGCGCATACAGATAGCGCGCGACTTCGGCGACAACCTCGGCATCGCCCTTGATCATCACCGTGATGCTGTCGGGAAAGCGGCGCGCGATCTCGAGCGCGAGCACGTGCATGAGGGAGTCGTGGTACGCGACGCGGGCGAGGTCTTCCTCGCCGCTGAGCTTTTGGTACGGCGGCCAGTCTTTGGGAATGAAATAGCGCGCGGCTTCCCAGGTCGGAACCTGGCCGCCGTAGACGCCTATATAGATGATGCGTCCTTGCCGCGCAGCGGCGGTCTGCACGCGCAGAAAAGAGAGGTCGTCGGGGCGCGCGAGCTTTTTGGTCGCCGGCGGCGGCCCCGGCTCGCCCGGCGCGGAAGGCTGCGTGAGCGAGCAGGCGGAGAGCGCCGCAAAGCTTGCAAAAATAATAGATGCGCTCAGCGCCCGCACTTCAGGGCTTTTGTAGCAGGGAAAAGCGCAGGCGTAAACCGCCCGCGCCAGGCGGGCCGCGCGTTTAGCGCGACTCGCCGAAGCTGCGGGATTCAGCCGGCGCGACGGAAAGATCGAGCTTCTCGGTTCGCCGGATCACGGTCAGCGGCGTTTCCATGCCGATCGCCTGATCCGTGAGCAGCCGGTGCAGATCGTCGATCGCGGCGACGGGCGCGCCGTCGTAGGCGACGATCACGTCGCCGACCTCCAGCCCCGCTTTTTGCGCCGGGCTGCCGGGCTCGACCGTCGCGACGAGGACGCCGCTGTCGACCGGCAAGTTGAAAAAGCGCACGACGCGCCGGTGGAGCGGGGCGTTCTGCCCTGCGACGCCGATATAGCCGCGGCGGATCTTGCCGTCGCGGATCAGGCGGCCGGCGACGAACTTCGCCGTGTTGACCGCGATCGCGAAGCAGATGCCCTGCGCGGGAAGGATGATCGCCGTATTGACGCCGATCACCTCGCCGCGCGAGTTGACGAGCGGCCCGCCGGAGTTGCCCGGGTTGAGCGCCGCGTCGGTCTGGATCACGTTATCGATCAGCCGGCCCGAGTTCGACCGCAGCGAGCGGCCGAGCGCGCTGACGACGCCGGCGGTCACGGTGCATTGAAAGCCGTACGGGTTGCCGATGGCGATCGCGAGCTGTCCCACGCGGATCGCATGCGAGTCGCCGAGCGCTACCGGCGTGAGCCCCGGCGCGTCGACGCGGACGACGGCGAGGTCGGAGTCGGGATCGCTGCCGATAAGACGCGCCTCGGCGCGCCGCCCGTCGGACAGCGCGACTTCGATCCGGCTCGCGCCGTGAACGACGTGGCTGTTGGTCAGGACGAAGCCGTCGGGCGTGAAGACGAATCCCGAACCGCTGCCGCCGAAGTCCTGCCGCCGCGCGGCCGCGGCCTTGTCGCCGCGCCGGATCTCGATTTTTACGACCGACGGGCTGACTTTGTCCGACGCCGCGACGACGGCGTTCGAATAGGCGTCGAGCAGCTCGGCGTCGGACGCGGGCGCCGGCCGGTTATCCTCTGCGAAGGTTTCTGTAGACATTAATTTAAGCGCTGGTCTCATTTGTTCCTCCAATTTCAGGGGACGGTAATTTAAGCATTAGAATGGTCGTTGTAAAGTCGTGTATCGTCACTGTAAAGTTTTTGGAGTTGTCAACGCCGAAAGCGTTAGATAATCCGGGGAAAAGGAGAAAAAGCATGAAGATTCGAGCCTACGCGGCGCTCACCGCGACCAGCGCGCTGGCGCCTTACACGATCGAGCGGCGCGAGCTCCGCCGGCGCGACGTGCTGATCGATATTATATACTGCGGCGTCTGCCACTCCGACATTCACCAGGCGCGCGGCGAGTGGCCCAACTCGATCTTCCCGATGGTGCCGGGCCATGAGATCGTGGGCCGCGTCGCCGGCGTCGGCACGGAGGTAAAAAAGTATCACGCCGGCGACACGGTCGGCGTCGGCTGCCTGGTCGATTCATGCCGCGAATGCGAGCCGTGCAGGGCGGGCGACGAGCAATACTGCGAGCGCGGCTGGAGCCTCACGTACAACGGCTACGAGCAGGACAAAAAAACGCCGACCTACGGCGGCTATTCGACGCGCATCGTCGTGAATGAAGACTTCGTCGTCAAAATCCCCGACCGCATGCCGCTCGACCGCGCGTCGCCGCTGCTCTGCGCCGGTATCACCACCTACTCTCCGCTGCGCCACTGGAACGTGGGCACCGGGCAGGAAATCGGGATCATCGGGCTCGGCGGGCTGGGGCACATGGGCGTCAAGCTTGCGAAGGCAATGGGAGCAAGGGTCACTGTGCTCAGCCATTCGCCCGGCAAGCGCGAGGACGCGCTCCGTCTCGGCGCCGACGATTTCATCGCGACGCGCGAGGCGAAGGCCTTCGAGCAGAACGCGCGCCGCTTCCACTTTCTACTGGACACCGTTTCGGCGGCGCACGACTATAACGCGTACTTAAATCTGCTCCGCCGCGACGCGACGATGGTGCTCGTCGGTTTGCCCGCGCCATCGCCGCTCGACGCGACGCCGCTCGTCTTTGAGCGCCGCCGCATTGCCGGCTCGGCCATCGGGAGCCTCCGAGAGACGCAGGAAATGCTCGATTTCTGCGCCGCGTGCGGAGTCGTCGCCGACATCGAGACGATCGCCATCCAGCAGATCAACGAAGCTTATGAGCGCATGATTAAAGGCGACGTGCGCTACCGCTTCGTGATCGACAACGCGACGCTGGCCGGCACATAGCGCGCGCGAATCATCGCAAACCCTGCGGCCCGTTGACTCTTCCCGATCCGGAGCGCAGACTTTACCGGATGATCGTGAGCGTCGGGGTGGATTTAATCGAGGTGGGGCGGATTCGGCGCGCGCTGGAAGATGCGACCATCGGCAAGCGCTTTCGCGATCGCGTCTATACGGAAGGCGAAATCCGCTACTGCGAGAGCAAGGGGGTAAGCAAGTACCAGAGCTATGCCGGCCGGTTTGCGGCGAAGGAAGCGACCATGAAGGCGCTCGGCACCGGATGGGGCGCGAAGGTAGGGTGGGCCAATATAGAGGTGACGCGCGCGCGTGGCGGCAAGCCGGAGATCGCGCTGCACGGCCATACGGCCGATTTCGCGCGCGAGCTAGGCATTCGCCGGCTGCTCGTTTCGATCACGCACACGGCCGCGAATGCGCTCGCTTATGTGATCGCGCAGGACGACTGAGGCTCCCGCGCGTTTTTCACCGCGTGCCGCTTTACGGGAAGGAGGAAAATCGCCGCGAGCGCCCAGATGCCGAAGCAGAGGCCTGCGGCCGTCCACCAGCCCCGATTGCGGCCGCTCGATCCAGCGATCAGTCCGCAAAGAATGGCATCGAGGATATGCACGAGGACTGCGGTGCGCCAGAGCGTGGTCGCATCGAGTTCTCCCGAAATGAAATAAAGTCCCGTGAAGTAACCGAGAAAAGTATGAAGGCTCATCGGCCCTTGAGCTTCCTGTATCCGCTTACTATACTCAGCCTCCCCGTAAATAGAAAGCGTGGCCATGGCCGTCAGAACGATCCGGTGGGACAATCATAATCGCGTCGTCATGCTCGATCAGCGCCTCCTGCCGACGAAGGAGGTCTACCGCGTCTACCGCGACTACGAGGGCGTCGCTCAGGCGATCCGCGATATGGTCGTGCGCGGCGCGCCGGCGATCGGCGTCGCCGCCGCGATGGGAGTGGCGCTCGGCGCCGTGAGCGTCAAGGACAAGAATTTCGACCGCGAAGTCGAGCGCATTTTTCGCACGATGGCGAAAACTCGGCCGACGGCGGTCAACCTGTTTTGGGCGCTCGAGCGCATGCGCCGCGTTTACGCCGAGAAGCGGAGCCAGGGCATCGAGGCGGTGAAGCAGATGCTCAGAAACGAAGCGCTCAAGATTTATCAGGAGGATATCGCCGCCAACCGGCAGCTCGGCAAACACGGCGCGAGGCTCCTCGGCGCGTCGTCGCACATCATGACGCACTGCAACGCCGGAGCGCTCGCGACGGCGGGGTACGGCACGGCGCTCGGCATTATCCGCGCGATGAAAGAGAGCGGCAAGAACGTGGAAGTGCTCGCCAACGAGACGCGTCCGTTTCTGCAGGGCGCGCGGCTAACGGCCTGGGAGCTCAAGAAAGACAAGATCCCCGTTACCATAGTCACCGACGGCATGGCCGGCTATCTCATGCAGAAGGGCAAGGTGGATGCGGTGGTGGTGGGCGCCGACCGCATCGCGGCGAACGGCGACGTCGCGAACAAGATCGGCACGTATCTCGTCGCGGTGCTGGCGAAGCGGCACAATATTCCCTTCTATGTCGCAGCGCCGACGTCGACGATCGATCCCAAATGCGCTTCCGGCGCCGAGATTCCGATCGAGCAGCGCGATCCGCGCGAGGTTTCGCATATCTTCGGACGCGCAATCACGCCCCGCGGCGTCCAAGTTTTGAATCCTGCGTTCGACGTGACCGACCACGAATTGGTTTCGGCGATCATCACGGAGAAGGGCGTCATTACGCCGCCTTTCGCACAAAATATCCGAGCGTATGCCCCGCACGCGTAACACAGACGAGCTCGAGGCGTACTTCCATGACGCCGGCAAGCCGCGCTCAGAGTGGCGCGTCGGCACGGAGTACGAAAAGGTCGGCATCCGGCGGGAGTCGGGCAAGGCGATCCCCTATTCCGGGCCAGCAGGCGTCGAGGCGATCCTCCGAAAACTCGTCGAGGAATACAACTGGGAGCCGGTCGAAGAGGACGGCCACATTATCGCGCTCGTCCGCGGCCCCGCGCAAATTCACCTCGAGCCCGGCGGTCAGATCGAGCTCTCCGGCGAGCCGTGCCGTGACATTCATTGCGCATATGCGGAGTTCAGCCAGCATATCCGCGAGCTGCTAGACATCTCCACGCGTATGGGCGTGGTCTTCTTGGGCCTCGGCATCCAGCCCTTCAGCCGCTTGGACGAGATCGAGTGGGTGCCGAAGAAACGCTACCGCATCATGGGACCTTACATGCCGAAGGTCGGCACGCTCGGCCAGCGCATGATGAAACAGACCGCGACGGTCCAGGCGAACATCGACTTCAGCGCCGAGAAGGACGCGATGGCGAAGTTCCGCACCGCGATGGGCATCGCGCCGCTTCTGACCGCGATCTTCGCCAACTCGCCGATCGTCGAAGGCCGGATCACAGGCTACAAAAGCTTTCGCGGCCATATCTGGACCGACACCGACAAAAGCCGCACCGGGCTGCTGCGCTTCGCTTTCGATCCGGCGGTGTCTTTCGCGCACTACGTCGAGTACGCGCTCGACGTGCCGATGTATTTCATCAAGCGCGGCGACGATTACATCGATTTCACCGGCATCACGTTCCGCGCATACTGGAACCGCGGCCACAAAGGATATGAGGCGACGATCGAGGATTGGGATCTTCACCTCACCACGTTGTTTCCCGAAGTCAGGATCAAGCGCTACATGGAAGCGCGCTCGGCGGACAGCCAGCCGCCCGAGCTGATGCCGGCGCTGCCGGCCTTGATCAAGGGATTTCTCTACGACGCCGATTGTCTCGACGGCGCCTGGGATCTCGTCAAGGGCTGGTCGTGGGACGAGCGCATGGCGTTCTATCACGATTCGCATCGCAACGCGCTTGCGGCGCGCGCGCGGCGCTTCTCGGCCGCCGAGCTGGCGCGCGAATTGATCGATGTCGCGTGGGAGGGGCTCAAGCGGCAGGCGGCGCTGAACGATGTCGGGGACGACGAGACGATCTACCTAAAGCCGCTGCGCGACCTGGTCGAGCAGGGAAAATGTCCGGCCGATCTCGTCCTGGAAAAATGGGAAGGCGAGCTCCATCAGGATATCAAGAAACTCATCGACTACAGCGCCTACCGGCTGCCCTGAATCTCACCAACGATCCGCCGATTCGCTCCGCCCAGAATCTCGTTCAATTCCTCTTCGCGCGCGCCGTAAAAGCGCGCGAGCGTCCGCTTTTTGAGCTTGCGGATGCGGCGATAGCTTTCCTCGATGCGCGGCCGCAAGTCCGATCCCCGCTCGCTATCGCGGCAGAGGAAATCGAGCGCGGCCGCGGCTTTGGCCGTATCGTGACAGAAGAGCAGGATGTCGACGCCGGCGGCGACTGCCAGCTGCGCCGATTCCTCGGCGGAATACTGCGACGCGACCGCCTTCATCTCGAGATCGTCGCTGAAGACGACGCCGTCGTAGCGCAGCCCGCCGCGGAGCAGCTCGCCGACGATACGCGGCGACAGCGTCGCCGGATACTTGCGGTCGAGCGCCGGATATAGAACATGCGCCGTCATCACCGCCTCGACGCGTTTGCCGCAAGCGTAGATGAATGGCGGGAGCTCGGTCGCTTCGAGATCGTCGATGTCCTTGTTGACGACCGGGAGTTCGAGATGCGAATCGGCCTCGGTATCGCCGTGACCGGGAAAATGCTTGACGCACGGAATAATGCCGCCTTCGCGGAGTCCGCGCGCGATCTCCCAGCCGAGCCGGATGACTTCGTCCGGGTCGCCGCTGAGGGAGCGGTCGCCGATGACGGGGTTGTTCGGGTTCGACGCGACGTCGAACACGGGGGCGAAGTCGAGGTTGACGCCGACCGCTTTGAGCTCGCTCGCCATCGCGAGACCCATGCGATAGGCGAGGTCGGCGTTGCCGGTGTGTCCGAGCGCGGCCGCAGGAGGAAAATGGGTGAAGGGCTGCGGCAGCCGGTGCACGCGGCCGCCTTCCTCGTCGATCGCGATAAACGGCGGCAGCTCGCGCTTCGTCTCCCACAACGAGCGGCAAAGCGCGAGGATCTGCCGCGGCTCTTTGACGTTGTGTGAAAAGAGGATGAAGCCGCCGAACGAATATTCCTTCAGCAGACTCTTTTCCTCCGCCGTGAGCTCCTCGCCGGCGACGCCGATCATGATCATCTGGCCGATATCTTCGCGGATCGTTGACATGATTAGCGGTTGGGCGCCTCTCCGCGCGCTCGCGCGAGCACGCTGTGATGCCGGCCGTAAAGGAAGTAAATGACCAGACCGAGGCCGAGCCAGACGAACAGCCGCAGCCAGTTTTCCGCCGGCAGCGAGAACATGAGCACGAGGCACAGCGCGATGCCGAGCAGCGGCACCAGGGGCACGAACGGGCAGCGGAACGGCCGCGGCGCGGCGGGCTGCTTTTTGCGCATAATGAGGACGGCGGCGCAGACGATTACGAATGCGAGCAGCGTGCCGATATTGACGAGCTCGGCGAGAATGCGCAGCGGGATGAACGCGGCGCAAAGCCCGACGACTATGCCGGTTAAAATCGTCGACTTGTAGGGCGTGCGGAAGCGCGGGTGGACGGCGCCGAATATTTCCGGCGGCACGAGCCCGTCGCGCGCCATCGCCAGGAATATGCGCGGCTGGCTCAGCATGAGCACTAACAATACCGACGTGATGCCGGCAAGCGCGCCGAGTGAGATCAAGAACTGCGCCCAAGGCAGCCCCGCCTGACGGAACGCGTCCGAGACCGGCGCGTCGATGTGGATTTTATCGTACGGAACCATGCCGGTCAGTACGGCCGAAACGCCGACGTAAAGCACGGTGCAGATAAGGAGCGACGCGATGATGCCGATCGGCACGTCGCGCTGCGGGTGGCGCGCCTCCTCGGCGTGCGTCGAGACCGAATCGAAGCCGATATAGGCGAAAAAGATCATCGCCGCGCCAGCGAGCACGCCGAGCGGCTCGCCGCCGGCCCCGCTCTGTCCCAGAAGCGTGTGGCCGAAGAACGAGATGCCGCTGTACCCATAGGGCGCGAACGGCGTCCAGTTCTTCGGGTCGACGTAGAGCGCGCCGACGGCGATCACGAACAGCACGATGGCGACTTTGACCGCGACGATCACGGAGTTGAGGGTGGCGCTCTCGCGGATGCCGATCACTAGTACCACGGTGACGAACGCGGCGATGACGAGCGACGGAAAGTCCAGGACCGTTCCGCTCCCGACCAGCGTGCCGGTGCTCGGCTGGAAGTCGAAGGGCGAGTTCGTCAGCGCGTGCGGCAAGTGGAAACGGAAGATGCCGATGAAATCCTGAAAATAGTGCGACCAGCCGTGCGCCACGGTCGCGGCGGCGATCGTGTATTCGAGCACCAGGTCCCAGCCGATGATCCAGGCGAAAAGCTCGCCGAGCGTCGCGTAAGCGTATGTGTAGGCCGAGCCGGCGACCGGAACCATCGAGGCGAACTCCGCGTAGCAGAGCGCCGCCAGAACGCACGCCGCTCCCGCGATCACGAACGAGAGCGTGAGCGCCGGCCCCGCCTTGTCGTGCGCGGCTATGCCCGTAAGAACGAAAATACCGGTGCCGATAATGCAGCCAATCCCAAGCAGGATGAGGTTCAAGGCGCCCAGCGACTTCTTGAGCTCGCTGCCCGCGTGCTCTGCATGCATTTGCTCGACGCTCTTACGTAAGAAGATGCGGCCGAGCGGGGGCGTGACTTTGCCGCCGCCGCCACTTGCTGTTGCTGTCACGTTCCCAATCCTCCCAAACCGAAATTGTGCGGAAAGCTAAACGACGGGTAA
>DATFWH010000321.1:0-11146 GCA_035259465.1 Binatia bacterium | reverse complement strand
AACCTCAACGGCAAGGTCGGTGTCTTCGGCACCTGCTCCGGCGGCCGCCACGGCTTTCTCGCCGCCTGCAAACTCAAAGGCATCGACGCGCTCATCGAGTGCTGGGGCGGCCGCGTAGCGGCTTCGAAGGAGGAACTGACGCCCAAGCAGCCGGTCGCGCCGATCGATCTCACGAAGAACCTCTCTTGTCCCATGCTCGGACTCTTCGGCAACGACGACAAAGCGCCCTCGCCAGAGCAGGTGAATCGGCACGAAGAAGAGCTCAAAAAGGCGGGCAAAAATTACGAGTTCCATCGCTACGACGGCGCCGGCCACGGATTTTTCTACTACGACCGGCCGCCGGCGTATCGCGCCGAGCAGGCCGTCGACGGATGGAAGAAAATCTGGGCCTTCTTGCCGAAGCATCTCGGCGCGTAAGGCAACACGGACCGATTTCATCCAGCTCTAAAGGAGATCGAAAATGTGCACCATGATCGCGAAGCAGGTCCCGTTCGCAGCGAGCGGCAAGGGGCGGGACGACTGGTTCGAAGTGCGCCAGCTGAACGTCTCATACGACCATCCGTACCACGCGCGCGACGAGCACGCGCTGAATATCGATTTCGTCAACGAGAGCCAGGGGCCGGGCGCGCGCGTGGCGGTCGAGCTTACGCCCGAAGCCGCGCGCAAGCTCATCCAGACGATCGGCGAGATTCTGGCGGAGGCCGAAGCCGCGGGCCATATCCCGACGGAAAAATGACGGCGTCTCCGGCAAGAATCCAATCCGTTACTGGAGTCCATGAGCGGGGTACGTGAGTTCCGCCGAGAAGACATTCCGGACGTCGCGAAGCTCTGGCTCAGGGTCTTCCGCTCTTCCGATGGGGCGGCGCCCGCGGCGCTAAGCGACTATTTCGAAGACATTTTCTTCGATTCGCCATGGCAGAACCAGAAGCTGTCGTCGCTCGTTTACGAGGACGACGCTTCGGGTCCGGTGGCTTTCCTCGGCGTGATGCCGCGGAAGATGATCTTCCTAAACCAGCCGATCACCGTGGCCGTGGCGACGCAGCTGGCGGAGGACGAGCGGGCGCGCTCTGCTTATGCGGCCGTCAAGTTAGTAAAGGCTTATTTCTCCGGCCCGCAGGATCTCTCGTATTCCGACGGCGCCAACGAGTCGTCCGAAAGACTCTGGCGCGCCTCGGGTGGAGATGTCGCGCTGCTCTACAGTCTCAACTGGACGCGCGTGCTCAAGCCGGCCCAGTATGCCCGCGTGCTGCTGGAGCGCCGCAAATCGTGGATGCCCTTCGAAAGATTGCTTCCCCCGGCCTCGGTTGCGGTCGATTCCCTGGTGATGCGCAGTCGCCTGAGCGCCTACTGGAAGCCCGAGTCAATGCCAACGGCCGCTGTGGAGGAGCCGAGCGACGAGAGCCTGCTTTCCTGTGTACGCCAGTTCTCCGCCGAATGCTCGCTCCGACCGGAGTACGATCTTCAAGCATTCCGCTGGCTGCTGGCGCGGGCGGCCGAGAAGCGCATGTACGGAAAACTGCGCAAACGGCTGGTGCGCGAGAGCAACGGCGATATCGCCGGATGGTATCTGTACTACGTCGAGCGGGGACGCGTGAGCGAGGTCCTGCAATTCGGCGGCCGGCCTAAATCCATCTCGAAAGTCCTGAGTGATCTCGTCGCGGACGCCTGGAGCCAGGGAGCGGTCGCGGTTTCGGGTGAAATGGAGCCGCGCTACGTCAAAGAACTCGGCAAGGAGCGCTGTCATTTCGTCTGGACGGGAGGCGTTCTCGCGCAGTCGCGGAATCCGGCAGTTCTTCAGGCGGTTCAGCTGGGAGACGCTTTTCTGTCGCGCCTGGAAGGCGAGTGGTGGGCCCGGTTTTCCGATCCCGATTGGAATTCTTCCCCTGAGGCATCTCCACAGCCTTAAATACAGCAATATTCATCGGTTATCCGATACTCTGACCGGGCATCCACCCGGGGGTGGTGCTCTTGCCCCTGTCCTTGGCTCAGGTTTTTACCTACCCAAAAATATAGGCTTTCCTGAATTGTCGGAAAGCGATGCTCGCGTAATACTTACGCCAGCATGTGCGGAATCGCGGGAATCATAAATCCTCTCGGAGTGAAAGCAGATCCTGCGGTTCTCCGCCTAATGATCGAACGCATAAGGCATCGGGGACCCGACGAGCGTGCGGTGTACGTCCAAGAACGGGCCGGCTTGGCGCATGCGCGGCTCAGCATTATCGACCTCGCCTGCGGGCAACAACCCATGCATAACGAAAGCGGGACGGTCTCGATCGTGTTCAACGGGGAAATCTTCAACTTTCTCGAGCTGCGGCAAGAGCTAATCCGAAAAGGCTGTCGCTTCAGGACGCAATCCGACACCGAGGTGATCCTGCGCCTTTATGAGACGAAAGGGGAGGAGTGCGTCCACGACTTAAACGGCCAATGGGCCTTCGCGATCTGGGACAAAAATAAGCAAAAGCTCTTCCTCTCGAGAGATCGGCTGGGCATCGCGCCGCTCTTTTACACTCAGGCCGAAGGCGCTTTTATTTTCGGCTCCGAAATTAAAGCGATCTTCGCCGATTCGCGCGTGGCCCGCCGCGTCGATACGGCGGGCTTGAATGAGATTTTCACTTTCTGGGTCAATCTCCCGCCCAGGACCTTTTTTGAAAAAATCCGCGAGCTGCCGCCGGGACATTCTCTCTCGCTCAAGGACGGCGAAATTCGCATCACCCCTTATTGGCGCTTGGATTATCCGTCGGCTCAACAGTTGCGACGAGCGGTCGACGAGCGCGAGTGCGCCCAGCGGTTGCTGGAGCTGCTCGTCGATGCGACACGCCTTCGTCTCCGCGCCGACGTGCCGGTCGGCGCGTATCTCAGCGGCGGCCTCGATTCGAGCGCCATCGCAGCGATCGTGCGACGATATACCGACACGCCTTTGAAAACATTTTCGGTATCCTTCGAGGAGGCGGAATTCGACGAGAGCCGCCACCAGAGGGAAGTCGCCGGGGCGCTCGGGACCGAGCATCGCGAGGTCCCGTGCTCCTACGGCGACATAGGACGCGTCTTTCCACGCGTCGTCTGGCACGCCGAGAAGCCGTTGCTCCGCACCGCTCCGGCGCCCCTTTACCTTCTCTCGCGGCTCATGCGCGAGAGCGGCTACAAGGTGGTGCTCACAGGCGAGGGGTCGGACGAGATCTTCGGCGGCTACGACCTTTTCAAGGAGGCCAAGATCCGGCGCTTCTGGGGCGTCCGGCCGGAGTCGCAGATGCGTCCGCTGCTGTTGAAGCGCCTCTATCCTTACCTGCCGAAGGTGCAGGCGCAGTCTCCGGCTTATTTGGAAGCATTTTTTCACGTAGGCGCACAGGAGGTGTCGAGCCGCCTCTTCTCGCATCTTCCGCGGTGGGAGCTCACCTCCAAACTCAAGATGTTTTTGTCGCCCGAGGCGCTTCATCGAGTTGCGGATAGCGATCTTTACGGGGAGATCGAGGCGCAACTGCCGGAGGATTACGACCGCTGGGACAACTTCAGCCGAGCCCAATACCTCGAAGCGAAGTATCTGCTGCCGGGCTACCTCCTATCCTCGCAGGCCGACCGCGTCGCCATGGCGCATTCCATCGAGGCGCGCTATCCGTTCCTCGACCACCGCGTGGTCGAGTTCGCGAACGCGCTGCCGCCGCGCCTCAAAATGAAAGTTTTGCGAGAGAAATATATTTTAAAGCGCGCCACGACAGGACTCGTGCCGGAATCGATCCGGAACCGCGTGAAGCAGCCGTACAGGTCTCCGGACGGCAAAAGCTTCTTCGCCGGAGGCGCGCGGGAATACGCCGAGGCGGCGCTGTCTCCCGAGCGCATCGGCCGGCATGGAATTTTTCAGCCCGCCGCGGTGCGGAAGCTGGTGGAGAAGGTCCGCCTCGGGCACGCGATCGGCATCAAGGACAACATGGCGTTCGTCGGCGTCCTGTCCACGCAGCTTGTCGTGGACCAGTTCATCGACCACTTCGGCGAGGTGCAATAGACAATGAAGGACGTACTGCGGCAGTTCATCAACGACAACTTCCTCTTTGGTCTGCAAGGGAGGACGCTTTCCGACGATGATTCGTTGCTGGAAAAGCGCATCATCGATTCCACCGGAGTCCTGGAGCTGATCGCTTTTCTCGACGCGACCTTCGGCGTCAAGGTGCAGGACGACGAGCTGCTGCCGGAAAATCTCGACTCCATCAACCGCCTGGTCCGGTTCATCGAAAAAAAGTCCAAAGCGGCCGCATAAGGAGGGACTTTGCAGCTCGAAGAGTTCCTCGAAGCAAGCGCCCGGGTCGCGGGGGGAAAGATCGCGCTCGTCAGCGGCGAGCGCAGATTGACATACGGTGAGATCGACCGCCGCTGCAACCGCCTGGCGCATGGCCTCGCCGCGTCCGGCGTCGCCCGCGGCGATCGGGTCATGATCTTTCTGGAAAATTCCGTCGAGGCGGTGCTCGCGGTTTTCGCGACGCTCAAGGCTGGAGCCGTCTTCGTGATGATCAACCCCACGACGAAGGCTGAGCGGTTCGCTTATATCTTGAACCATTGCCGCGCCGCCGCGGTCGTGACCGACGCCGCAAAATTCGAATCGGTCCGCCAGTGTCTCGACGGAAGCTCCGTCAAGGCGGTGTTACTGGCCGATGGCGGCGGCGGGCGGCCAAACGGTCATCGCGTCTTGTCCTTCGAAGATGTTCTCGCCGACGAAGCGCTCAGCTCCGAGCCGCCGCCGAAGCGATCCATCGATATCGACCTCGCGACGCTCGTGTATACGTCCGGCTCGACCGGCCGGCCGAAAGGCGTCATGATCACCCATCTCAACGCGATCACCGCGGCGCGCTCAATCATCGGTTATCTGGAAAACACTTCCGACGACGTCGTCCTGAACGTTCTTCCGCTCTCGTTCGGCTACGGTCTGTACCAGGTTTTCATGATGTTCAGGGTCGGCGGAACGGTCGTGCTTGAGCGCTCGTTCGCCTATCCCGCGGCGATTCTGGGGCGCATCGTCCGGGAGCGTGCGACCGGCTTCCCCATGATTCCCACGATCTCGGCGATGTTGCTGCAGATGGATTTGACGAAATGGGACTTCTCCCATCTCCGCTACATCACCAACGCCGGCGCGGCGATGCCGCTCGAGCACATCGCCAAGCTCAGGAAGCTCATGCCTCATGTAAAGATTTACTCCATGTACGGCCAGACGGAATGCACGCGCGTGACGTATCTTCCGCCGGATCAGATTGATGCCCGCCCAGGCTCGGTGGGACGGGGCATGCCGAACCAGGAGCACTACATCGTCGACGATTCCGGCAATCGCGTCGGGCCCGGCGTCGTGGGCGAATTGGTCGTCCGCGGGGCGCACGTGATGAAAGGCTATTGGGAAATGCCGGAAGCAACCGACAACGCGCTTCGTCCGGGGCCGTTGCCGGGGGAGAGGGTGCTGCACACCGGGGACCTATTCAAGACCGACGAGGAGGGATATCTTTACTTCGTCGCGCGCAGGGACGACATCATCAAGACGCGCGGCGAAAAGGTAAGTCCGCGCGAAGTCGAGGACGTGCTCTACGCGCTGCCCGGCGTCGCGCAGGCGGCGGTCATCGGGGTGCCCGACAAGATCCTCGGCAGCGCCGTCATAGCGGTGATCGTGCCGCGCGGCGGCGCGCAGCTGACCGAGCGGGAAGTGCTGCGCCACTGCGCCGCGCATCTGGACGATTATATGGTGCCGAAGTTCGTCGAGTTTCGCGACGAGATGCCGACGACCGCCTCGGGAAAAGTCGCCAAACTAGCTTTGTGCCGGGAAGCAAGAGAAAACGTATGAAAAGTCTCTTTTCCGCCAAGGCGCTGAAGCTCGATACGCAAAAAGAGATCGAACGCATCTGCGCCGGCATCCGCCAGCAGGTCGCGGTCGAACTCAGGTGCCGCGGCGTCGTTCTGGGACTCTCCGGCGGAATCGACAGCAGCGTGTCGGCCGCGCTTGCCGCGCGCGCTCTCGGCGCCGAGCGCGTCCTCGGAATTTTTATGCCGGAACTCGAGTCGTCGCCCGAAAGCCTCAGACTCGGCCGCCTCCTGGCGGACTATTTAGGCATTCGCACCGAACTCGAGGACATCACGACGATCTTGCAGGCCGCCGGCTGCTACCGCCGGCGCGACGAGGCGATACGCACGCTGATTCCCGAGTACGGCGAAGGGTATAAATGCAAGATTGCCTTGCCGTCCGTCGGCGAGCAGAACGGCTATGCGCTTTTCTCTCTCGTCGTACAGCCGCCCGCGGGAGCCGAGATCAAGGTCCGCCTCACGGCCGAGGCTTACCGCGGCATCGTCGCGGCGACGAACTTCAAGCAGCGCGTGCGCAAAATGATGGAATACTATTACGCCGATCGGTGCGGCTATGCGGTGGTCGGCACGCCGAATCGGCTCGAATACGATCTCGGGTTCTTTGTTAAAAACGGCGACGGCGCGGCGGATTTGAAACCGATCGCGCATTTATACAAGACGCAGGTGTATCAGCTCGCGGCCGCGCTTAACATTCCCGAAGAAATCCAGCGGCGGCCGCCCACGACGGACACCTATTCGCTCGAACAGTCGCAGGAAGAATTCTACTTCTCGCTCCCGCTCATGCAGATGGACCTCTGCCTGTACGCGAAGAATCATGGGATTCCGCCCGAAGAGGTTGCGGCCGTTGCCGGCATGACCGCGGCGACGGCGACGCAGGTCTACAAGCAGATCGACTCCAAGCAAACGGCGACACGCTATCTTCACCTTGCACCGCTCGTCATGTCGCTGGACGGCGAAGCCATCAACGCGATCGCGACGCTTGCGCAAATGTTTTGATGCGCGGCGTTAGCGCTTCAAGCGCCTCGCAAGGCGCTCGATCGCGTCCGCCTCGATGACGCCGAGCCCGGTCTTTTTGAGCAGCTCGGCGAGCACCGAAACTTCTTCTTTTCTGGGCTCGGGCTGCGGCGGCCGCATAAAAGGAGAGGGGATAAGGCCTCTCAGGTATGTCGCCAGCTTGTAGCGCACGTGCAGGCGGGAATAATCAGAATAGATGTACGCGTGCAGGTCGTACAGGCCGGAATTCCATATCCGGCTCGCCTCCGCCGGATCGTCTCTTTTCCATGCCGCCAGATGGGCCATCATCGGCTCCATCGCATAATTATACGATCCCGACAGCGTCCCCTCTAGAATCCCCGTCGCCAGATGATCGTGAAAATATCTTCCCGTCGCGATCAGCACCGCGACTTTGCGCTCCAGATTCTTCAGCGCCTTAGCGACAATCTTCGTACCTTCGTAGCTGTAGGTCATTTTCCAGCCGACGATCTCGGGAATCTCGCGGCACATGAGCAGCGCGGGCGCGAGCGGCAGGCCGATGCCGAATGTCGGGGTGCGGCCGGCGACGGGGTGGACGATGGCCGGCAGCGCGGCGGCGGACGTTTGCGCCTTCGCCAGGTCGAGCCAGATTTCGGGATAGCGCTCGGGGTCCCAGCAGGAGGTGATATCCATCATGCCGATCGGCGGCAGAAGAAAAAGCCCGTTCGCGCCGGCCTCGCGCGCATCGACCGCGACCTTCACGGCGTCTTCGGTGCGCAGATCGATCGCGCCGGCGAAGACGGGAACCTTGCCGCCGCATTCCTCCATGGCGATCTCGACGTTACGGCGCTTTTCCTCGCGGCTCAAGTAGAAGAGCTCGCCGGCTTCGGGATTGATGATAATGGCGCCGCCTGCGTCCTTGAACGCGGGCTGCATGAAATAGCGGAGGTGCCGCCTGAGCGCTGCTTCGTCGACGTCGAAGTTATCCTTAAACGGCGTGACGACCGCGACGTAATGATGAACGTACTTCTCTCGTTCGGAGTTGTTCATCTCGCCCTCACTCGACCTTGTATCCGAGCTCGCGCGCGACTTCTTTCGCGATCCGATCGTCGGCGACATCCTCGAAGGCGACCTTGCGGTCGGCGAACTGCCCGGCCATCTGCAGCGACTGAACGATCTGCGCGATGCCGTCGCGCGTCGGCACGCCGCTGCCGCTCGACGTGCGTGCGAGGTCGATATACGTCTCTTCCGCCGCCTGTCGGTCGACGCTCAAGAAGCTACCGATCAGCGCGACGCTTTTCTCCTTCGACTGCAAGATGCCGCGCCGGGCGAGCTGCAACGAGCGGACCACGCGCTTCACTTCGTCGGGGCGGTTTTGCAGCGCGGAAGCGGTCGTCGTGAGACCTCCGAGCGGCATGCGCACGCGCGCGCCGACGTCGAAAATTTCTTTCAGTCCCTTTTTCTGCGCGTACGAGATAAACGGCGGGCTCAAAATGCCCGCGTCAATAACACCGCTCTCGACGGCGGGGAGGATCTGCGCTGCGGCGAGGCTCACATAAATAAAATTCTTCGGGTTCTCGCCGGCGGTCTCAAAGGCGATCTGCATCGCGACGTGCGACGTGCCGCCGAGACCGGTGAGGCCGATCTTTTTATTTCTTAAATCTTTCAGGTCGTGGATGCCGGGACGCGCGATGAGCGAGTAGATGAGCCGATCGGAGGCGAACCATATCGCGCGCGACGGAAGTCCTCGCAACGTCGCGCTGACAGACGCCGGCCCGACGCCGGCGAAGCTTTGGATCTCGCCGGCGGCGAGCGCCACGCTGCCGAGCTGCGAGCGGATCTGGACGATCTCGACCGAGAGGCCGTTCTCTTGGAAAATTTTCCACTGCACCGCCGCGAAGAGCGGCACGCAGCAGAGGGAGTTGCTGGGGTAGGCGATTCTAAGGTGCTTTAGGCTTTCATCCGCCGCGCGCGACGTGGCGGCAATGAAAACAAATAGCGCGGCGGCCGCGCAGGCGAGGATGGTGCGCGGCATACACGGCCGCTTCTTAGACTAAAAATTCGGCAGCGGCAGATCCTTCGCCGCCGGCGACGGTTTGACCGAGAGGAGATAGGCGTACATATCCGCCAGCTCCTGATCGCTCACGAATTCTTTTCGGTAAGGCGGCATGTCTTGACGCGGCGTGCGCAGCTGCGCCTGGAACGTCGCGAACGACACCGGCGTCGGCGCGAGCTTGGGGCCGGTGCCGCGGTCGGCCCCTTGGCCGACGGTGCCGTGGCAGGTGTAGCACTGGTATTTCATGTAGACCTTATAACCGTTGTCCGCCGAGCCCCCCGGCGCCTTGTCCTTCTCCTGCGACAAGGCTGGCGAGGAGATCGTCAAGAGAAACGCCAGTATGAAAATTTTTCTTCTCATGTACTTGTTCCCGTTGATTTAGCTCTTCGGCGGTTAACGTCCCTGCGTGACCACGTCCACCAGCGCGGGCTCGCCGCGCTTCACGGCGGCGTAAGCGCGCTGGATCGCCGGCTCGACCTTCGCGGGGTCGGTGATCGGCCCCTCGGAGACGAGACCCAGCGAGGAGGCGAGCTTGGCGAAATCGATATTCGGGTTCTCGATCGTCGTGCCGATCGACGCGCGATCCATGGCGCGATTGTGGAGACCCGCCATCTTCTGGAGGTGCATCACTTCCTGGTGATAGGCGCGGTTGTTGTGCATCACGATCAAGATCGGGATCTTGTGATGCGCCGCGGTCCAGAGCACGCCGGGCCCGTACATGAGATCGCCGTCGTTCTGGATCGTCATCGTGAAGATGCCCTTGTCGCGGTTGGCGAGCGCCGCGCCGACCGCCGCGGGCGCGCCGTAGCCGACACCCGAGCCGCCCGAGCTGCCGATGAAATTATAGTACTCTTTCGCCGGCCAGAGATTCTTGTTCCACTGCATACCGGAGACCGCCATGCACCATTTCTCTTCGTTCTTGACGACGTTCCACAGATGAGTCGACATGCGCGCGGTACTAATGGGCGTCACGTCCCAGCCGACGGCTGCCGCAGCGCGGGCGCGCTCTTTCATGCGCCGGTAATCGGTCTGCAGCTTTTTCACGCGGTCGCCGATGGCGACGCGCTGATTGGAGCTCATGCCTGACTTCACCCGCTCGGTTAGCGCCGGCAGCGTCGCCTGCGCATCGCCGAAGATCGCGAGATCGACCGGCATGAAGCGCTGCATGTCCTGGTAATTCGATTTCGTGAGGCTCTCCGCGACGGATATATGGATGATCTTAACGTCCGCCTTGGCGAGTCGACGGTATTCGTGATGCGGGTCGCTGATCGAGTTGAACTGGCCCCACGGATCGGCGACTTCGAGCATCAGCACGACATCGGCCTCCTGAACGAGCGCGCGCTTGTCGTCTGTTCGGTTGAGATAATGCGTGGTCGGGAAGTTCATGCGTCCGCCGAGATCGCACACGGGCGCGTTGAGCGCTTCGGCGAGCTCGACCAGCCGCGCGATGCCTTCCTGCGAGCGCGCGGCCCGGTCGGCGAGGATGACGGGGTGTTCGGCTGCGAGCAGAAATTTCGCTGCCTCCGCCACGGCGCCGCTGTCGCCCTGCGAGGGGATCGACAGCGTCAGCTTCGGAATTTTGAGATTTTTTTCGTTATGGATCGACTCTTCCGCGAGATCGCCGTCGGCCGTGATGAGCACCGGCCCCATCGGCGGCATCATAGCGATCTTGTAGGCGCGCATGACGGACTCGGCGAAATGCTGCAGCGACACCGGCTGGTCGTCCCATTTGGTGAAGTCGCGGTGGATCGCCGCGGGATCCTGCACGCAGTGGTACCATTCGACGCCGGGCCGGCGCTTGTCGGCATCCAGGAAATTGCCGGCGAACATCATGACCGGCACGCGGTCGCACCACGCGTTGTAGACGGCCCTGGTCGCGTGCTGCAGGCCGACGGTCCCGTGCGCCAGCATGCCCATCGGCTTGCCCGCGGCTTTCGCGTAGCCGTGGCACATCGCGACCGAAGACTCCTCGTGCATGCACGTTAGAAACTCGGGCTTTTTATTGCCGCCGTAGTTGACGATCGACTCGTGCAGGCTGCGAAAGCTCGAGCCCGGGTTCGATGCGATGTACTCGATGCCGGTCGCCTTGATGACGTCGACCATAAAGTCCGAACCCGGCCGTTTGACGACTTTGTCTTTGGGCGCGGCTGCTGCTTTGCTATCTTCCTTGCCGTCTTCGGCGCGGACAGGCGCGGCTTGCACCAGTTGGGTCCCGATAGCCGCGGCGGTCAGCGCGGCGCCTTTCAAGAACGACCGGCGGTCGAATCCATTGGCCATGATGCTCTCCTT
>DATFWH010000320.1:0-19392 GCA_035259465.1 Binatia bacterium | reverse complement strand
GCGCGCGTGCTTGCCGGGCGAGATATACAGCGCGAGCCGGTCGCGGTCGTGGACCATGACGCGGTACACGCCCATGTTGACCCAGCCCTCGTCGGGATCCTGTGTGATGACGACGTGCGCGGTGCCGATGTAGCGCCCGCCGTCGCGGTCGTGCCAGCGCGGCACCGGCAGCGAGAGCACGTCGATATTCTTTCCGGTGAAGACGTTTTCCATCACCGGCCCGCGGTCGACAAAACGCGGCGGAATCAGCACGGGATGGTTGAGCCGCTCGCGCCACGCGGCGATGAAGCCCTCGCGCGTGATGTCGGTCGGCAGGTTGGTCGTGAGCGCGGCCCGCTTGAGCGATTCGATCATGCCGACGAGCACGCGCCGGCCGGCGGGATAGCCCTTGATGTTGTCGAAGAGGATTGCCGAGGCGCCGCGCCCGCGGCCGGCGACTTCGGTGAGCGCGCCGATCTCCAGATCCCAATCGGCGCCGTCGATGCGCGACAGCTCGCCGAGCTTATCGACCTGATCGATCCATTGGCGTAAATCGGTGTAGCCCATCCGATCTCCTTCTCGATTTTAGATTGCCGATTTTCGATTGGAACTCCTGGAATCTAAAATCCAAAATCTAAAATGGTTTAATCCAAAAGTTTCCGCGCCAGGTCCGCGCCGGGATCGCGCATCTCGTAGACTTTTTTCTCCGACTGATTCTCGAGCTTATAATATTGATCGAGCGTCAGCCCGTCTTTGGCCGCGAGCATGCCGTAGGCTTTGAGACCGCGCGTATCGACGTCGAGGCGGCGCGTCGCCTGCCCGATCGCCTGGGAGAAGACCTCCTGTCCCTCTTTGCCGAGCAGCCAGTTGGCGAAAACCTTCGCCGCGTTCGGATGCGGCGGGTTCTTGATGATCGTCAGATGGCCGCTGCCGCCGCTCACGTAAACGCCTTCGCGCGGATTCGGCAGCGGCTTGACGGGCAGGCCCGCCTTGATGAACGGCGCAAGCGAATAATAGGTGACGCCGATCACGACGGAGCTTTTTCCCTTCGCGAGATTTTCCGACAGCAGACGCTGATCGCGGCCGACCTGCAGCTTCTGCGCGACGAGCTTCTTCAAATACTCCTCGCCTTTCGCGGCGCGCAGGTAGGACCACATCGACGCGCCGGAGCCCGGCGTGCGCGGATCGAGGATGGCGATTTTGCCTTGCCATTTGGGCTGCAGCAGATCGTCGAACGAGCGGATCTCTTCGGCTTTGACGAGATCGGTGTTGTGCCAGAGGCTTTCCGTTTGGTACGCCTGGAACGCGTAAATATATTTCTTCGCGTTGTCGATCCAGATGTGGCCGCCCCACCATTGCTTCGGGTCTTTGACCTGCGGCAGGATGAAATTGGGCTCGACCGGCTCGAGGACGTTTTCCGAGAGAAGGCCGGTCACGATCGATTCGCTCCCGCCGATGTGGATGTCGAAATAGCTGATGCCGGCTTTGGTCTCATCGACGATCCGGCGCGTGACCGTCGTGCCGCGCGCAGGAACCGATTCGAGGTTTATGCCGTAGCGTTTTTTGAAGCCGTCCTCGAGCGCCTGGCGCAGCTCGCTCGTGGCGGGGATCGAGATGACGACCTTGCCTTCTTTTCTCCCGAGCTCGACGACGCGCTCCCATTCGCCGGGCTTGGCGCTCTGGGCGGACGAGACGCACGGGAAGAAAAATGCCAAGATCAGCGCCGCAAAGACAACTTTTCCACCGCCGCGCGTCATAGATCGCGATACTCCACCGGCGGCATCTGAAGCGCCACGCCGTTTTTCCCCAAGGCAGCCACGAAATCCAGCTCGATCTGCGGATCCTCGTCCTCGTACTCGATCAAGGTACCGCCGTCGCGGACGCTCTCGCGCACGCCCTCCTTGTTGAGCGCGCGCCAGCAGCCCAGGAGGTATTTTCCCGATTCACCGGCGTAGCGAAACGCCAGCTGACGCGCAGGCTCATTGCCGGTATTGAAGTGCTGGTGGAACCAGCCGCTCGGCGGGCTGAAGACGCTGCCTTCGCGCCAATTGACCTTCACCACCTGATCGGCGTGGCCCGACCGATAAGGCCGGATGCCCGCCTCGGGCGGCCACATGAGCGTATAGCCTTCGGAGCGAAGAATGAGCAGCACCGCTCCGCCCTGATGATAATGCGCCTTGTGGTAGCGCCCGACCGGCCATTCGGCGATATGGCCGACGAGCGTGCTGCCGCCCATGTCGAAAGACGTGATCTTGACGCCGCGGCCCTTCGCTTCGGAGGGATCGACGAGCGCGCCGCGCGCGTCGGCGATGAAATTCGTCTCCCAAGTGATGAAGCCGCCGATGTCCTTACGGTTATTCGACGGCACGAAGTAGTCGCTCTCGCCGTCGTAACGGTCGGCGAATTTGTAGTCGCTGTCGAAGACGAATGGCATGTTGTGCAGGAGATCGATCATGAGCGGCGCGCTGGTGACGGCGAGAAACAGAGCCGGTTCGTTGCTGCCGTTGATCAGGCGGTGGCGCGTGTTGAGCGGAATCGCGAAAAGGCTTCCCTGCTGCCACTCGAAATGCATCCTGCGGCCGTTGTTTCCCGCCGACCAGATCTCCGTCGCGCCCACGCCGCGGAGGATATAGATCAATTCTTCGTAGAGATGGTGTTCCGGGTTGAGCGCGCCGCGCGCGGGAATCTCCGCGACGTACATGCCGGTGAAGCCTTCCATGCCTTTGAGGTCAATGTAAGCGCCGGCGCCGCCGGTCCGCCGCCACGGCGCGCGCGGCAACGCGGTCACGTCCTCGATGCCGTAGCCGGTAACGACCGGGACGCCTTCTTCCTCGAGCCAGTTTTCGTAGCTGGTGTTTCTTTTCAGCACTTTTTCACTTTCCTTTTTCTTTATCGATGGGAAAGTATTCGCCGCGCACGACGCTCTCGGCCTGGGCGTCGTCTTCCTCGGTCCACATGCCGAGCGGGTAGCCGTACCAAGGCATACGCAGCGCCAGCTCCGGCATCCGCTCTTCGCGCCAGATCTCCAGCGCCCGCTCCATGAAACGTTTCTTCGGCACGCCGACCGGAGGGTACGGGCCTTTGCGCGTCGCGTCGATGAGCATACCCGAGCAGCCGATCGGCGGCGGAAAATTCCGGTCCGCCGGCTTGGTCATGAGTGAATGCGCCGAAGGGTCGAGCAGCGGCGCGCGGCCGGTCGTGATCTGCACGTCGCGGTGGGGCTGCATTGCGAAGCTCATCGCCCACATGACCATCTCGGGGTCTTTCGGGTCGATGTCCTCATCGACCGCGATGATGACTTTGTTCGTCGTGCCCATGCTCGCCGCGGCGTGGAGCACCTGCTGCGGCTTGCTGGGATGGGTTTTCTTCATGCGGATCACCCACCAGTTCCAGCCGCCGCCCATTTCCGGGCAGCTCACTTCCAGCACTTCCGGAATGCCGCAGCCGTATTTCAGATAATTGTCGAGCATCATCTCACGGCAGGTGCGCGAGATGCCGTTCGACTCGCTCGGCGGCAGGCCGACGAGAATTGCCGGGAAGAGCGCGTTCCGGCGGCAGGTGATCGCCTTCACTTTCACCACCTGCTTCAGCGCGTGCTCTGCCATGAGATAGCCGGGGTAATCGCTGAAGGCCTTTTCGCGCTGCGCCTCCTCCGTCGAGAGCTCGCCTTCGATGATGATCTCCGCCTCGGCGGGAACGTCGACCGGAATCGTCTTGCAGCGCACGAGCTCGACCGGCCGGCCGCGGATACCACCCGCGACGGACAATTCGTCGATGCCGTAAGGGATATTCGCCGCGGCGACATAGGAGATGTCGGGCAGGGCGCCCAAGCAGACTGCGACCGGCAGCGGCTCGTTGCGCCTTCGCGCGACGGGAAAATGGTAGAGCATCGCGTCGTGCACGCGCGCGATGCCGGCGAGAAATTTATCCGGCGCGTAGAAATGGCCGCTGTACATGCCGACATTGCGGATGCCGCTCTCGGGGTCTTGCGTGATGAAAGGCGAGGTGACGCGAATTGCGCCGCTGAAGCCCGGCTCCTCCACGGGCGCCGGCAGCATCGTGAGGCCGCTCTTTTCGAGCTCCGCGCCGGTGTGAATTTCCTCGTGTACAGCGGCGCGGTCAACTGTGACTGGAGCGATCGGATGCGTGACCGCGTGGTGCCACTTCTCGTAAATGCCCTGCGGGTCGTCGCAGCCCATGCCGTAGCCGACAATGCTGCGCGACGAGCCGTACATGCCGGTCACGACTTTCATGCCGTAGCGCTTTTGCTTCGCGTCAGTCACGTTCTCGTAGAGAAACGCCTGGCGCGCGTCGTCGCTGCGGCCGCGGTACTGCAGGCGCATCAGCGGCATCAGCTCGCTGTCTTTATCGACCGGCCGGGACCAACGGTGCAGCTTGCCGCGCTTTTCTAGCACGGCGAGAAAATCGCGCAGATCGGAGTAATAGGTTTTGGACATGAGTCAGGCCCTAATCGAATAGTTTATTGGCGAACTTAATCGCCGGCTCGCGCACTTTTTCGAGCTTCTCTTCCGACTGGTTTTCCACTTCCAGATAATCCTTGACGGAAAGCTGGTCTTTGGCGGGATGCACGCCTATCTCGTTCAACCATTTCGTCTCCACGTCGACGCGCCGCGTCGCCTGCCCCATCGCTTTGGTGGTCGCTTCCTGCCCTTCCTTGGTCAGAAGCCAGTTGACGAAAACTTTGGTCGCGTTCGGATGCGGCGGATTCTTAATGATACACAGGTTGCCGCTGCCGGCCGTGCCGAAGGTGCCCTCTTTGACCGGGGGCATCGGCTTCACCGGCAGGCCGGCGTTGATAAAAGGGAGAAGCGAGTAATAGGTGAGGCCGATCACGATCGCCATCTTCCCCTTGGCGAGGCTTTCCGCCAGCACCCTCTGGTCGCGGCCGAGCGAGAGGTTCTGCGCGGCGAGCTTCTTGAGATAATTCTCGCCTTTGACCTGCCAGAGATAAGCCCAGTTCGAGTCGCCGGCTCCCGGCGTGCGCGGGTCGAGAATGCCGATCCTGCCTTTCCATTTGGGGTTCAACAGATCGTCGTAGCTTTTAAACTCCTCCGCTTTGGCGAGCGTTTCGTTGCGCCACATGCTCTCCGGCAGGTAAGCCTGAAAGCTGTAGATATACCGTTTCGCCCGGTCGACCCACATGTGGCCGCCCCACCAGTTTTTCGGATCTTTGACTTCGGCAAGGATGAAATGAGGCTCGATCGGCTCGAGCACGCCTTCGTCCAGGAGGCCGTTGACGATCGAGTTTGAGCCTCCTATGTGAACGTCGAAATTGCGCACGCCGGCCTTCGATTCCTCAACGATCCTTCGGGTGATCGAAGTGCCGCGCGCTGGAGCGAGCTCCAGGTCGATGCCGCTGTAGCGCTTTTTGAACCCTTCTTCGATCAGCTTCCTGAGTTCGGCGCTGGCGGGAATCGAGACGACGACCTTGCCGTCTTTTTTTGCGCCCTCGACGACCTTGTCCCATTCCCCTTTCGAAGCCTGAGCCGAGACCGATGTCGCCGCGAAAGTTACGATGCAGAATAGGAGGAAAGCCATAAAGGGGAAGCGATTTTTCATTTCCTTATCACCTTGAAGTTTTATATATGAACGATCTTCGTGTCAACACGGATGCGAGAAAAATGCCGAGCTATTTTCGGCGGCCGTCGTATGATAATTTGAAAAACTTCCATGACACTCTCGACGACCGAAGCGGCCGCCGCTAACTCGACAGTTGAGCGCGGCGCGGCCTTTGCCGTGAGCGCCGCGGTGCTCGCGGCCGCGCTGCTCGCCGCGCCGTTTCTTCAACCGGCTCTCTTCCCGCTGGCGTGGATCGCGTGGGTTCCGCTGTATTGGGCGGTTTTGCGCGCCAGGCGTCCGCGCGGGGCTTTTCTCATCGCGTGGCTTTCCGGCGCGGTCGCGCACGTGATCGGATTTTACTGGGTCGATCACACCGTGCGCGTCTTCGGCGGGATTCCCTTCGGCTTGAGCGAGATCGTGCTCTTCGGCTTCGCCGCGCTCAATTCGCTGCACATCGCGCTTTTCGGCCTGCTGATTTTTCTCTACGGCATCGGGCCGCTGGCGCTGTTCCCGCCGATTCTGTGGGCCGCGATCGAATTTTTCGCGCCGCAGCTTTTTCCCTGGCACCTGGCCAACAGCCAGGCGGGCTTCGCGGCTTTTCTGCAATCCGCCGACGTCGTCGGGCCGTACGGCGCGAGCTTTCTGCTCGCGTGGGTGAACGCGGCGATCTACGCGCTGCTGTTTTCGCGCGGCCGTGCGGCGTTCGCCGCCGCGGCGGTCTGCGCGGCCATGCTCGCAGGCAACATTCTTTACGGCGAAATGCGGCTGAAGCAGGTCGCCGCCGAGATGAGCGCCGCGCCGAAAGTAGAGGTCGCCGCCGTCCAGGGGAGCATCGACATTACGACCAAGTGGAACCCGGCGCTCTTGGAGGAAAACCTCAAGCCCTACCTCGATCTCACGCGCGCGACGCCCGGCGCGCGCCTGTATTTATGGCCGGAGAGCGCGATCGAGGTGTGGATTCCCGACGACGCGCAGAGGCTGCCGCCGGAGCTGGTGCCGTCGCTGCCGCCGGGAAGCTCGCTGATCTTCGGGGTGCAGAGCTTCAGCGGCGAGCCGAGAACGCCGAGCATGAAAGGATACAACAGCGCCTTTCACATCGACTCCGCCGGCCGCGTGCTCGGCCATTATCACAAGCAGGCGCTGCTCGCGTTCGGCGAATACCTGCCGTTCGCGCCTGTGGTAAGCAGAATTCCCTTCGCGCCGCCGATGGGTGAGGGCTTCACGCGCGGCGAGGGGCCGGTGGCGCTCGACGCCGGCGGCGTCAAGGCCGCGCCGCTCATCTGCTACGAGGACATCATGCCGGAATTGGCGCGCCGAGCCGTCGCGGAGAAGGGCGCGAACCTGCTCGTCAATCTGACGAACGACGCGTGGTTCGGCCGCACGGTCGCGCCGTACCAGCACGCGCGGCTCTCGCAGCTGCGCTCGATCGAGACGCGCCGCGCGCTCGTGCGCGTGACCAACACGGGCCTTACGACCGTCATCAACGCCCGCGGCGAGATCGTCGACGAGCTGCCGATCTTCAAGCCCGGGGTGCTGAAAACCAGCGTCGAGATCATGGAAGGCAAGACGCCGTACGTGAAATACGGCGACTGGTTCGGGTGGATGATGACGGTGATCGCGTTGGGACTGCTCGCGTGGAGGTGGAAAAGCCGAGCCTGAGCTAACTCACTTCTTGTCCTCTTTGCCGCGAATGTAGAACGGCTTCACCACCTGCGCGACGGCCGCCGCTGCCGCCGGCGTGTTGTCGGTCAAGATATCGATAGATTCGTCTTCCGCCAGAAAGGCCTTGCTGGCGTTGCCCAAATCGTTCCGGATCAGGTCTTTGATGAAATCCGGGGCGTCGTCGATCTTCAGAAAAAGCAGGAAATGCGGCACCTCGCCCTCGCGATTCACATAGATCATCGCGAGATAAGCTTCGGCGACGTCGGGACTTTTGACCAGCCGCGTTTTTAGCGCGCTGAGCAGGCCGTCGGGAATTCTTTTCGGCGCGCCGATCAGCACCTCGGTGCCGGCGGGCACGGTCGACGGGGTTTGCGACAGCGCGAGCGGTGCGGCCAGGAGAACGAGACTGATGACAGCGGTCTGAAGGCTCCGTTTCACGTCGCCCTTCGCGTTTTGAAGCTGAGGCCTAAATACTATTTTCCAGCCAGACCTTTATAGAGCTCCTCGACGCAGCTGGGGCAAATTGTTCCATAGGCTCCGTGAAAGAGCTCGCCGTCCGTCGCGAATATCTGATAACAAAATCCGCATACTAAACCTTCATTCAAAAGCTCTTCAAAACGAATCGCGTCATCTTTTGATATTTCGAGAGATTGCCATTTACTCAATGAGCCGCGATATTCCTCCTCGGCTTTCATTTTGATTTTTTCAATTGTGTCGGGTTCTGTGCCACTGCCTGAGGCCCCAAGTACGTTCCAGTGTTTATCGCAATGGGCCAAGTACATGAAATTGCCATCGAGATTTTGACAAATGGCGAGACAGGGTACTGGGCCGAGCTCTTCACCGCCGACATACAAGGTGTGGCGTCCGGTATACGTCACGGTATCGTCGAGAACTGCGTACTCAATCACGCGAGCGCTGCAAAGCACAGGCGGTACTTTAATTATACGTGCGTCTGCGGCAGCCACTTTACCTACCTCGCGCGACGGTCAAGTCTGGAACTCGGCGGTTTGGGTTAACCGCCGCCCGTCGCACTCTTCTTCCGAAAAACGGCGATCAGGAAGTTCGCCTTGTCGATCTCGATGACTTCGAGCCCGAGGTCGTCGAGCATCGTGCGCACCATCTCTTCCGTGATGAAATGCACGCGCATGTGGGGCGGGAAGCGGCGCTCCGAGCGAAGCTGCAGGCTCATTTCCTTGAATAGCTTGAAATGGGCGACAAAATTATAAAAGGAAACGAGCCCGATGCCGCCCGGCTTGAGCACGCGCTTGATCTCCTCGAAGTAAGGATAGACCTGCAGGGAAGAGAAATGCACGAATACATCGTGCGAATAGACCCGGTCCATCGACGCGTCGGCAAAGTCTTTCAGCGTGAAGCCGTCCAGGCGGTGGAAGCTCACATGCGAGTCTTTCACCGACGCGGCGGAGAGCTTGAGCATCTCGGCCGAGATGTCGCACGCGTGGATGCGGCCGAAGCAGCCGGCGGCGCGGGAGGTGATCCGCCCGCCCCCGCAGCCGATCTCCAAAGCGGTTCCGGCCGGCAGGGAATATTTCGCGAGCAGCTCCAGAAACTTCTCCTCGTTTTTCCATTCGTTGCCCAAGTAGCGCAGCGACTCGTTGCTCTTGTCCTTCTGCCATTTTCGAACGTAGTTGTCCCAATAGGCGTCGTCGTTGACGGTGTACTTTAAGCCGCGCAGAAGCCTCTTGGGGGAAGAGAGCGCCGAGACGATCGTTTTGAGCTTGGCCATGGTTTGCGTGCGGGCTCTAGCTCCGTGCGACGGCCAAATCGTGCGGCCTCTTCCCCAATCTCCGCGCGCCCTTCGGCGTGACGACTACGGTGTCGCCCCACGTGCAGATCGACTTGCCGTCTGCGGTGACCGCCGAAGGCTTGCAGATGAAGACCATGTTTTCCTTGAGCGCGACCGCGAGCTGCTTCGGGCTGCGCGCGTTGTTGGTGATGATCGGGCCGTCGTCGCCCGCGCCGCGGCCGTGCATCGTGAGCTCGGCCTTGGCGTTCGCCGCCGGGCCGGACTTCGGCGCGGCTTCGGCGCCCGCCTTGCGCGTCAATTCGGCCAACTGCGCCACCGTGACGCCGGGCTTCAGCGCCTCGGCGACGCGGTTGAAGACTTCGCGCTGCACCTTGATCAATTCCATATGCGTCGGGTCGGCGACCTCGACGAAGACCGGCTGGACGCCCTGCGAGCGGTAGCCCATCCACGACGACTCGATCTCGTTGATGATCAGATCGCCTTTCTCTAAGATACGCATGCTCGGGCGCGTCAGCGTGCGCACGGGATTTTTTCCCGAGACCCAGTTGCAGTGCACCGGCATCTCCGAGCCGTTCATCATCAGCGCGCACTGCGCCGCCGCCCACACGTCCCAGTCGCGCGCGCCGGGGCGCGCGGCCTTGATCTTCGCCTCGATGCCTTTTTCGATGATCTCCATCGATTTGGTGAGCGCGTCGATCTCCTCCTGGCTTTTCGTGTAGCGGACTTCGGCGAGAATGTCGGTCGCGTCGACGAGCGTCGCGTTGGGGAAGCCCTCGCGGATATTTTTCCAGGTGCCGTAAAAAATCGTTCCTTCGGGCGTGCGCGTGCCCTCGGTCTCGCCTAAGCCGGTGATGCCGATGCGCCCGCGCTCGACGCCGAGCTCTTTCAAACGCTGGACGATCACCGGGCCGTAGTTGCGCCGCGCCTCGCGCACGTCCTTGGTCCAGTCCTGCACCGTCGGCCAGCGCGGCGCCGCCGAGGTGGCGATCGCCGTCACCTCGCCTTCGAGCGGGAAGACCGCGGCGATGTCAGAATCGCCGCCGCCGCCGACGTGCGTCAGATAGCGTGTGTTCGCCTGGTAATCCATGGAGTGGCCGGTGTTCTGCGGCGTGACGATGACGTCGAGCCGGTCGCGCCGCATCAATTCGCGCACCGCGCGCCAGCGCCGGTCGCGCTCGGCGATCGAGAAGCGTGGATAGGGATAAAGTTCCGCCATGGCTGCTCCTAAAAACATCGAGGGCGGGTTTCAAACCCGCCCTCGCGTCTGATCGTTAAAAATCGCTCAGCTGTTTTTCCACTCGTACTGATTCCCCATGCCGCCGTAGCTTGCGCCGCGCCGGCGGATCTCCGCCTCGTAGGCGGCCTGGTCGGGGAACTTCGCGGTGGCTTCGAGCTGATAGCCGTCGGGGTCGTTGAAATAGATCGACAGGCCCGAGCCGCCGCCGTGGCCCTTGGGTCCGTCGTACGGGATGCCCATGCGCTTCAGCTGCTCCTCGACCTTGTCGAGGTCCGCGGGATCGATCTCGAAGGCGAAATGGAGATGGCGCGTGTCGGTCTTGGGCGGATCGCCTGGCTCCATCTGGAACAGATCAAAGCCGAAGTTGCCAACGGTGACGAGCGTATGCTTCGAGCGCTTCGCCGCCTTGTCCTTTTCGTTTTGGCCGCGGCTGCGGCCGACCTCGCCGTCGAAGACGTCGCGGTAGAACTTGACCGAGCGCTCCAGGTCGGTGACGACGAACGCGAGATGATCCACGCGCTTGAGCTTCATAGATCGGCCTCCTTGCGGGAAATCTAACTGACTATAGATAAGGATGCCGCCGCCTTCAAGCGCGGACGGCGCGGCAGCTCACGGCGGGAAGCTTGAGGCGGACGCTCGATCCTTTCGCGACGCCGGCGGAAGGGTGCAGCTTTAGGCGGATTTGCTTGGCGCCCACCGCGACCTGGCATTCGAGCGCGTCGCCCATGAAGACGATCGCTTCGATCTTGCCTTCGAGCATGTTTTCGCCCGCGCCCGCCGCGCCGTCGTTGAGCGTGACGTCTTCGGGGCGGATCACGACGATCACCTCGTCGCCGGCGGCGGCGCCGTCCGGAAGAAGGCACTTGATGACGCCGCTCGACGTTTCGACTTCGCCGGGAGCGCCGAGCGATTTCACGCGCCCTTCGAGAAAGTTGCTGAGGCCGATAAAGCTCGCGACGAAGCGGTTCTGCGGCGCGCTGTAGATTTCGAGCGGCGTGCCCCGTTGGACGATGCGGCCGCCGTCCATGACGGCGATCACGTCGGACATGGTAAGCGCTTCGAGCTGATCGTGCGTCACGTAAAGCGTCGTGATGCCGAGGCGCTTTACCAGCTCGCGCATCTCGATGCGCGTCTCCTCGCGGAGCTTGGCGTCGAGGTTGCTGAGCGGCTCGTCGAGCAGCAGGACGCGCGGCCCTTTCACCAGCGCGCGCGCCAGCGCGAGGCGCTGCTGCTGCCCGCCGCTCAAAAACGGCGCGGGCCGGTCTTCGAGGCCCTCGAGCTGCACGAGAGACAGGACCTTCCGCACGCGCGCGCGGAGGTCGTTTGCCGACAGCGATTTTTTCATCTCCCGCAGCGGAAACGCGACGTTCTCGAAGACGTTCAGATGCGGCCAGATCGCGTACGATTGAAAGACCATGCCGATGTCGCGCTTGTACGGCGGCACGACGAGGTTGCGCCGGCAGGAGAGCACGAGCTGATCGCCGACGAGAATCTCGCCCTGATAGGGCTTCTCCAGGCCGGCGACCGAGCGGAGCGTCGTGGTTTTGCCGCAGCCGCTCGGGCCGAGCAGCGTGAAGAACTGTCCCTGCTTGACGTCGAGGTCGATGCCGCGCACGGCATACACCTCGCCGCGCTCGGTCTGATAGCGCACATGGAGGTCTTCGATGCGGATCATCCGCTCACCATCTGCATCGCGTGCCGGCGGAAGCCGATGACGCGCACGGCGACCGTCAGCAATAATAACGTGATCATCAGCAGCGTTCCGATCGCCGCGACCGCCGGCACGTAGCCCTCGTCCCACATGTTCCATATGAGGATGGCGAGCACCTGGTTCCCGGGGCCTTCGGCGAGAATCAGCGGCATGCCGGCGATGCGCACGGCATGCAGCACGACCCAGATCCAGACGCCGACGAAGGTCGGCATCATGAGCGGCACGAAGACGCGCCACATCGTCCGCCACGGCGGCGCGCCGCTCACGTACGCCGCCTCCTCCAATTCCTTGTGGATTTGTAAGAGCGCCGCGTTCATCGAGCGCGTTCCATAGGAAAGAAAGCTGATGGTAAAGCCGATCGAGATCGCCCAGATCGTGCCGTAGAGCGGCAGAAAGTCGATCTTAAGAAACAGCCAGAAAAAGGCGATGCCCATGACGATGCCCGGAATCGCGTGCGGCACGAACGCGAGCTGATCGAGCAGCTTCCGCCCCCAGAATTTGCTTCTGACCACGACGAGCGAAACCAGAAACGAAAGCACCACCGTGGCGGTCGCGGTCGTGACGACCATGACGAAGGTGTTTCTGAGCGCGGATCCGACCTCGCCGTATTCCGCGAGCAGGCGATAGTTCTTGAGCGTCATCGTCTGAAAGGCCTGCGCCGAAGGCGCCTGCAGGTAGGGCAGGAACGAGGCGTAGAGAAAAACTAGGAACGGCAGCAAGATCGAGACCACGAGGAACAACAGGGCGGCGATGAACGCCGGGATTCTCCACCTGCCGAGATCGAACTGGCGCGGCCGGTAGCCTTTGCCTGTCACGATCGTGTAGCGCTCGGCCCGGCCGATCATGCGCGTGTACAGCACCGTCGTCGCCACGGCGATGAAGACGTAAACCATCGCGAGCGCGTTCGCCTGGCCGTAAACCGGCATGAAGGTCGCCGTGCGCACGATCGCATAAATCTTCGTGCTGAAGACATAGATGCCCGCGGGAAGCCCGAGGATGCCCGGGATTTCGAACACCTCGAGCGCCGTCATCGCCTGATAGATCATCACCGCGACGAGCGCGGGCGCGAGCAGCTTGAGCGTCACCTTGCGCAGCGTAGACGCGGGCCGCGCGCCGGACACGGCGGCCGCCTCCTCGAGCGACGGGTCCATGCTGCGCATGAGCGGCACCAGCATGAGGAACGCCGTCGGCACGAGCCGCACGCCTTCGAGAAAGATCATGCCCTCCAGCGTGTACACGTCGATCACCGGCGCGCCCGGTCCGAAGATATCTTTCATCCACGCGTTGACGAAGCCGATGCGCGGGCTGAAGAGCAGCACCCAGGCCATCGCCTGGAGCATTCCGGGCATCGCGAGCGTCGTCGGCACCCCGGCGTAAAGAAAGATCTTGCCCGGCATGTTCGTCCGCTCGACGAGCCAGGCGAGGGCGACAGCGAGCACGATGCCGAGCGCCGCGCTGCCGGCGACATAGATGATCGTATTGGTAAAAAGGTCGAGGGTGCCCGCGTCGGCGTACACCTTGACGTAGTTCACGAGCCCCATTGTGTGAAGCGAAAAATCGCCCGGAAGCCGCGCCGTGCTGAAGCTCCCCAGGACTAAAAAGGAGAGCGGCGCGAGCACGAGGAACAGGACGAGGAGAAAGATTCCGTGCTGCCAGAGGCTGAGGCGGAGCGTGTGGTTCATCCCGGTCCGCGGCGGCGGCCGCCGCCTTTCAGCCAGAGCTGGTCCCAGAACTCGAGGAGCTTCGGCTGCACCTCGAGCTCCAGCGCCGGATCGCGGAAGGCATCCTCCTTGCCGACTATTTGATCGGCGAAGGGCAGCAGCTCTTTCCGCTGCAATCCTTTATGCACGGGCGGAGCGTAGTCGGACACGTATTGCGAGATCTGTCCTTCCTTGCTCAGGAACCAGTTGACGAACAGCCGCGCCGAGTTGATGTTCGGCGAGCCCTTGAGGATCGCCATCTCCGAGACCGCGACCGGCACGGGCTCGGGACAGGTGTAGCTGACCGGCGCGCCGTCGAGCGTCTTCTGATATGTGCGGTACTCGGCGGACGGGATGCTGCCGTAGAATTCCCCGGCCGCCAGAAGCTCGAGTATGGCGTTCACGCCCTCGCGGCGGAGCTGCGGCTTTACCTCGGTGAAGAGCTTGGTGAGGAAATCCTTGGTCCACTTCTCGCCCTTGGCTTTCCAGAGCTGGAGCGCCCAAAGCTGCGGGCGGTTGCCGAGCGCCAGGTTGCCGTTGCGCCATTTGGGATTGGTGAGAAAATCCTCCCACTTGCGCGGCACGTCCTCTTTCTTGATCTGCCGGGTGTTGTAAGCCATGCACCAGTAGCGCATGTGCATGCCGACCCAAAAACCGTCGTGATCGACGGTCCCCGGCGGGTTGTTCTTGATGTTCGGAATATTCCTCAAATCCTCCATCGCGCCGACCTCGCGGTACATGAAGAAGCTGCCGCCGAGGCCGGTGAGCACGTCGGTCACGCTCTTCTTGTTCTTAAACGCGACCAGCGTCCGGATCGCGCGGTCTTCGTGGCTCGCGCGGTTGTATTCTATCGCGATGTACGGATAACGCTCTTTAAACGCGCGCAGCATGACCTCCGCCTGCGGCGGATCGAACGTGGAGAAGATGCGCAGCCGCTTCTCTTTTTTCGAGCCGTCGATCCAGCTCTGGGGGACCGTCAGCTCTTTGTCGAGATCGGAGAGGATGGAGGGATCGAGCTTTAATTTTTTAAGGTCGTCCTGCGTCGCCTTCGGCAGCGGCGCCGACGCGGCGAGCGCCGCGGCGGGCAGCGCCGTGACCAGCAATGCGAGGCCAAGAGCGGCGCAGAGTTTCTTTGACTGCATCATCCAGGTCTCCTTATCGACCTATCTCACTGCCCGAAAATCGTGCGGAAATCCCCCACGTATTCGTTGACCCGCGTCGAGGTGTCGTGCGGCACGACGCGGATCTTGAGCTTGCTTTGATCCATTTTGGGCGACGGCGGCTCCACGTCGCGCCGCGCGGGGACGCGATTGAGCGCGCGGAATTTCTCCTGGATTTTCTTGGTCAGCATGAAATCGATCAGCAGCTTGGCGGCGTTCGGATGCGGCGCTTTGGCGGACAGTCCCGCCGTATGAACGGAAGCGACGACGGGATCGACGGTATTCACCCATTCGAGCGGCGCGCCTTTCTTTTTATCCGACTCGACCCTGTGGGCATAGACGATGCCGAGAGGAAACTCGCCGGCGCCCATGAGCTGCGCGATCAGCGAATGGCCCTTGCGCCACTGGATGTCCTGCTTCGCGAGCGCGCGCATGTATTTCTCCGTCTTCTCTTTGCCCCACGCCGCGAGCAGCGTCGCGTACCAGGGATAGTCCTCCTGGTCGATGGAAATCTTGCCCTTCCATTTGGGATCGAGAAAGTCCTCCCAGCGCTTCGGCGCGTCCTTCTCGGCGACCATCCGCGTGTTGTAGCCGGGCACGTAGTAGTTGATGTAGACGGCGTTCCAGTGGCCCTGCGGGTCTTTGAGCTCTTTGATGTAGTTGGCGGTCTCCGGCGAGACGTAAGGCGCGATCAGCTTGTGCTCGATCAGCGTGCCGATCTCGCTCAGGCTGGCGACGTCGAAGTCCCAGCGGCCGGCGCGCGTCTCGGTCGCCGCGCGGTTCTGCACCTTCTCGCCGCTCGCGCGGAAAAGGTCTACCTTGATGAAAGGGTATTGTTTCTCGAACTCGTCGGCGATCGGCTTCGACTCGGCGACGCTCATCGACGTGTACCAGCTGAGCACGCCTTCTTTCTTGGCGCCTTCGATGAGCTTTGCCGTCGCATTCGACTGGGCGCCGGCCGGCGCTCCATAGGCCGCCGACAGAACGGCCGTCAATAACGCAATTTTGATCCAACGGACTAACCGCATCCATTTGCTCCTGTAAAAAAGCATAGCGAAGCTATGGAGATAATTATCGAGAGTCAAGAGGGCGCGGTTCACGCTTTTCGTTTGACTTTAGGACGGCTCAGGTACTTCTGAAGCAGCGGGGAATCATCGTAGGGCGCGCGCTCGATCTTTCCCATGTGCGCATAGAATTTTCCGAGCGGATTCGCGTCTTCGCCGTACTTCGTTCCCATATACAATAGGGGGTCGGCGTCCTGGCGGAACAGCTCGCCCTCCATGCATCCCTTGCGCATGTGCGTGGCGAGGACCTCGCCGACGAAGAGGTCCATCTCGTCGCCGAACGGGATCACTTGGACCAGGCGGTATTCCACGTTGCCGATCGCCTCGCCGATCAGCGGCACGGTGCCCTTCGCGGGCGCGACCGCGGTCAGGCCCGTCGCCTGCCACTTGTCCACGTCTCGCCCGGAGACGTAGCCGGCGAAAACGACGACATCCATCATCCTGTCCGTCGGGGCGCTCATGACGAATTCGCCGCGCTCGAGGATCAGCTTGTAGGTGAGCGTCCGCTTGAGGATCGCGACGACCATGCGCGACGGCTCGGCGCCCATGGGCGAGAACCACATCGCCGTCAGAAAATTGATTGCGTCGCCGGCGCCGCGGCTCACGACGAGCGATGGAATGCGCACGGCGAACGGCTTGTTGCCGTGGTTCACGAGCTCGAACATGTCGGGGTCTTTCCAGTCCAAAGCGGCGCCTCTTTCGCAGCGAGCGGTGGGAAGTTTCTAGCATGGATTCTCATCCGAAGAAAGGCGAAGAGCGAAGCCAAAACAGCGCAAGCAAAAAAGAATGGAACGACGCAAATGCTTCGCGCTTTGACCTTTAACCTTTTAACTTTTTGGCGGTTTCTGTTATGAATGTGCGCTCATGGAAAACGCCGGACTCAAGCGCCAGCTGGGAATGTTCGACGCGCTGATGATCATCTGCGGCGACATGATCGGGAGCGGGATCTTCTTCGCCACCGGCGCGATCGCCGAGACGCTGCCGACGCCCGGTGGCGTGCTGCTGGTTTGGGTCCTCGGCGGCATGCTGGCGCTTACCGGCGCGCTCTCCTGCGCCGAATTGTCGGCGAGCCTGCCGTACGCGGGCGGCGACTACGTCTACATCCGCGAGGCCTACGGCAAGCTCATGGGCTTTCTCTCCGGCTGGTCGTCGTTCCTGGTAACCTTCTCGGGCGCGATCGCGTTCCTGGCCGTGAGCTTCACGGGCTTCATGGCGTATTTCTTCCCCGTCCTCGGATCGGAAACGGCTTATTTTCAGGCGGCGCTGCCGGGATTATCCATCAGCGTGACGCCCGGGACGATCTTCGCGATCGTGATCGTGCTCTTGATCTCCGCGCTGCATTGTCTCGGCGTGCGCCAGGGCTCGACGACGCAGAACATTCTCACCGTGATCAAGATCGGCGCGCTCGTCGGCATCATCTTGCTGGCGATTTTCATCGGCCGCGGCGACACCGCGCACTTCAAGCCGCTCTTCGATTGGTCGAAGATCGACAACTTCACTATTTTTGGCGCCGCCTTCATCCCGGCGATCTTTGCGTACTCCGGCTGGAACGCGATCATCTATATCGCCGGCGAGGTAAAAGAGCCGGAAAGAACGCTGCCGCGCGCGCTTCTGGCGGCGAACCTGATCGTTATCGCGCTCTACCTCGTCATCAACGTCATTTATATTTACGCCGTGCCGGTGACCGAGATGAAAGGCGCGCTCAGGGTCTCCGAAGTGGCCACGACGGCGCTCTTCGGCCGCCAGACCTCGACACTGATCACGGCGCTCATCACGATCTCCGTACTCGGCGCGCTGAACGTCGTCACGATGCTCGGGCCGAGAATCTATTACGCGATGGCGCGCGACGGCGTCTTCTTCCATAGCCTCGCGCGCGTGCACCCGCGCTTCGGCACGCCGGTGAGCGCGATCGTTTTGCAGGCGGCCTGGGCGTGCCTGCTCATTCTCACCGGCACCTTCGGCACGCTGTTTACTTTCGTCAGCGTCATCATCACGCTTTTTTCCGCGCTCACCGTCGGCTCGGTCATCGTGCTGCGCTTGAAGCGCCCGGATCTCAAACGGCCTTACCGGCTGTGGGGCTACCCTCTCGTGCCGATCATATTCATCCTCGCGAATCTCTGGATCGTCTGGGGTTCGCTCAGCCACAAGCCGCTGGAAACGGTCTGGGGCCTTGTCATCGTCGGGCTCGGCATACCGGCGTACTTTTACTGGCAGAGCTCGAAGAAAGCTTGACCACGCCATGGTCCGAATCACCCGCGTCTATACGCGCACGGGCGACAGCGGCGAGACCGCGCTCGTCGGTGGGCGCCGCGTGCCGAAAGACTCCCCGCGCATCGAGGCCTACGGCACGATCGACGAGCTGAACTCGATCATCGGCCTCGCGCGCGCGTTCAACGACGAGCGGTCGCGCAACGCGAAGGCGCGGCGCTTTCTCGACGAGGTTCTCGCGAAGATTCAGGACGAGCTGTTCGACCTCGGCAGCGAGCTCGCGACGCCGCCTGACGCGGAATATTCGGGCATGTTCCACATCGGCGACGCCGAGGTGAAAAGGCTCGAGGCGACGATGGACCGCTGCCAGAAAGAGCTCGAGCCGCTTAAATCCTTCGTGCTGCCCGGCGGCGGCAAAGTCGGCGCGTTCCTCCATCAATGCCGAACGGTGTGCCGCCGCGCCGAGCGCGACCTGTTGAGACTATCTCGCGCCGAGCCGGTGAGCGAATGGGCGATCAAATACGTCAATCGCCTGAGCGATCTCTTCTTCGTGCTGTCGCGCTGGGCGGCGAAACAGGCGGGTAAGCGCGAGACGCTCTGGAAGAGGGGACTGGCCGAGAGAAAGAGACAGAGATAGAGACAGAGGAGGCAGGATCGAGGAATTCTGTCTCTATCTCTGTCGCTCTCTCTGTCAAGTTTTTGGAGGAATTATGGGTCTTCTGGACGGTAAGAAAGCCGTGATCTTCGGCGTCGCCAACGAGCGCAGCATCGCCTGGGCGATCTCGGAGGCACTGCACCGAGAAGGCGCCGAGCTGGCGTTTACTTACGCCGGGGAGATGCTGGAAAAGCGCGTCCGGCCCCTCGCCGAAGGCATCGGCGCGAAAATAATCCTGCCCTGCGACGTGACAAAGGACGAGGAGATCAAGCAGGTGTTCCAGGCGCTTAAATCGAGCTGGGGCGGCCTCGATATTCTCATCCACGCGATCGCGTTCGCCAACAAGGAAGACCTCTCCCGTCCCTATGTGCATACGAGCCGTGCCGGCTTTCACCTGGCGCTCGATGTAAGCACTTACTCGATGGTCGCGCTCACGCGCGAGGCGGCGCTGCTTATGGAAGGCCGCGGCGGCTCGATCGTCACGCTGACCTATCTCGGATCGGAGAAAGTCGTCCCCAATTACAATGTCATGGGCATCGCCAAGGCGGCGCTCGAGGCGAGCGTCCGCTACCTCGCCTACGATCTCGGCCCCGGCAACATCCGTGTCAACGCGATCTCGGCGGGACCCGTGAAGACGCTCGCAGCCGCCGGCATCTCCGGCTTTAAAGATA
>DATFWH010000319.1:0-3955 GCA_035259465.1 Binatia bacterium | reverse complement strand
AACCTCAAGGAAAACATTAAATTGCCGTCTTATCAGGTCGAGGAGCTCGGCGGGATGATCTTCGGCTATCTCGGAAAACAGCCGGCGCCGCTGCTGCCGCGCTGGGACCTGCTCGTCGAGGAGAACGCATGGCGCGAGATCGGCTTCGCTACCACCAATTGCCACTGGCTGCAATCGGCGGAGAACATCCTGGATCCGGTTCACGTCGAGTGGCTGCACGGCGTCTTCCGCAATTTCGCCGCCGACCGGACCGGCCGACACGAGAGAAAGCGCAAGCGCATCCGCCACGTGAAGATCGCCTTCGATCTCGCGGACTACGGCATCATCAAGCGCAGAATCCTGGAGCACGAGACCGAGGAGTCCGACGATTGGAAGATCGGCCACTGGCTCGTGTTTCCCTGCACGCAGAAAGGCCCCGACATGCTGCGCTTCCGCGTGCCGGTCGACGCGACGCATACTGCGCAGTGGTATTACTCCGTCCATCCGCTTAGTCAGGGAGAGCGGCAGAGCGATGCGGAGATTCCGCTCTACGACATGCCGTCGCCGACGCTCGACGAGCACGGCCAGCCGCGCGTCGATCAGCTCGACGGCGACGTCGACCCCCAGGACAACGCGATCTTCGTCTCGCAGGAGCCGGTCTTCGACCGCACGAAAGAGACGCTCGGGGAATCGGACCGCGGCGTCGTCATGTACCGTCACTTGCTCGACCACCAAATGAAGCTCGTCGAGGAGGGCAAGGACCCGATGAACGTTTTCCGCGACGCGACGGCGAACGTCCGGCTCGATCTTCCGACCGAGAGCCGCGAGCGGTTTCTCACGGGGAGGCTCGGCCCGCGGGCGCGGCAGTCGCGCCGCTATCGCTCGATCCTGCGCGTGCCGGCCTGACCGAGCGCTAGCGGAGAGAAAGAAATAATTTGGGAGCGACTATGGCCGGAACGAACGCGACGATGTATCAGCGGACCAATCCTTACGACACGTGGATCGGATCGATCGGCGTGCCCATTTACAAGGGCTATTACATCGAGGATCTGCGCACGATCGAGCTGGGGCGCTGGGACGAGCGCGACTGCGACGCGGCGTTTTTGCAGCTCGCGGGGCAGGAGGGCGTGACCGGCGCCTACGTGACCGAGATCGCGCCGGGCAAGACGCTGCCGCCCATGCGCATGGTCTTCGACGAAGCGGTTTACGTGCTTAAAGGGCGCGGGATCACGACCGTGTGGAACGACGGCGGGCCGAAGCGCGTCTTCGAGTGGCAGAGCCACAGCATGTTCATGATCCCCGGCACGTGCCATTGGCAGGTGAGCAACCTGCAAGGCAACGACGTCGTCCGGCTGCTCCACTGCAATTATCTCCCGCTGGCGATGGCGGCGGTGCCGAACACGGATTTTCTTTTCAAGAATCCTCTGACCGATTCCACCCGGCTCGCATCCATCAACGGCGACGTTTACTCGGAGGCGAAGGTCGAGTTTCTTCCCGACGCCGGGCGCGGCGGCGAAGGCAGGAATATCTGGGTCGGCAATTTTTTTCCCGACATGCGCGCGTGGGACCGGCTGGACACGTTCAAACGCCGCGGCGCCGGCGGCCGTGTGGTCTGGGTCGGGTTTCCCGGTTCACCGATCTCCGGCCACATGTCGGTCTTTCCCGCGCGCACGTATAAGAAAGGCCACCGGCACGGGCCGGGATACATGATCGTGATTCCCGCCGGCGAAGGCTATTCGATCATGTGGCCCGAAGGCGGCGAGAAGATCGTGATCCCGTGGCATGAGGCGAGCGCGTTCGTGCCGCCGAACCGCTGGTTCCACCAGCACTTCAACGTCGGCGGCGCATCGGCGCGCTACCTCGCCATCCATCCGCCGCGCGGCTTCAACGGCATCAGCGAGAAAGTCGAAGACCGCGCGCGCGACCAGATCGAATACCCCGACGAGGACCCATCTATCCGCGCGCGCTTCGAGGACGAGCTCGGCAAGCGCGGCCTCACGAGCCTCATGCCCGACGAGGCCTACCTCAACCGCGGCTACGAGTGGAGCTACACGTAGCGGCCCTCATCCTAACCTTCTCCCAAAGGGAGAAGGAACAAAAATCGCCAGACAAATTCCCTCGCCCGCTTGCGGGAGAGGGCCGGGGTGAGGGCGTCACAATACCGCGATCAGCTCGACCTGAAACAGCAGCCCGCCGCGGATCTCCGCCGTGAGCGCGTGGCGCGCCGGGCGGTTGTGCTCGTCGGGAAACATCTTGATCCACGCCTTGTTGATCGACTCGCGGTTTTTCTCGTCCTTGAGAAATACGGTCATGTGCGCGATGTTATCCGGCGTGCCGCCGGCAAGCTCCATGAATTTGTGAATATTGCGGAATAGAACCTCCGCCTGCTCGTCCGGATTCTCCGGCACTTTGCCGGTCTCGGTGTTTTTTCCCGAGATCGCCGACGAGAACACCATATTGCCAATCTTCGCGCCGTTCGGAATCGGCGCGCCATGCGCCAGGCCGTGCATCTCGATGCTGGTTCGCTTCGCCATGAGGAGCTCCTTTCGCTCGCAGAATTATTCTTGCGAGTTATATCATTCGCGCATCGTTGACAAGCCGAAGGGGATGATGTCTTAATCGAACATGGCTGAAATCGTTTCCTATCTCGCGATGTCGCACGCGCCGCAGCTCATGCTCGACCCGGATCATTGGGGATTGCTCAACACGCGCAGCTGGGACCCTCTACCGGCCAGGCCGGAGCTGGAGAAAGAAACGCTCGAGGTCAAATGGCAGAAGTGGCGGCGCTGCATGACGGCAATCGAGCAATTGCGCCAGATTCTCGCGAGCAAGGCGCCCGATACGGTGATTGTCGTCGGCGACGATCAGCACGAGAACCTCGTCGACGACAACATGCCGCCGTTCACGATCTTCATCGGCAACGAGGTCGAGGCGAGCACGAGCCTGCGCTATTTGAAGCAGCCGCCGACGGAGAATCGCGCGAAGTATAAAGTCGACGACGCGCTCGGCGTCGCGCTCATCGACCGGCTGATGGAGACGGGCTTCGACCCGTCGTATTCTAAGAAGACGCGCTACGAAGGCGGGCTCGGGCACGCGTTCGCGCGTGTGCTCAAGTTTTTAAACCCCGACGCGCGCTGCGCTATCCTCCCGATTATGGTGAATACGTACTATCCGCCGGCGCCATCGCCGAAGCGCTGCGTCGAGTTCGGCAGGGCGCTCGCCGCGGCGATCCGCGCGTTTCCCGAGCCGAGGCGTGTCGCGATCGTCGGCTCGGGCGGCTTGAGCCACACGAGGATCGACGAGAAGCTAGACGAGGGATTCATTGGAGCGCTTAAGGCGAACGATCAGAAATTTTTCGCTTCGATGCCGGCGCCGGCCTTGATCGAGGGCACTTCCGAGATCCGCAACTGGATCGTCACCGCCGCCGCGGCCGACCGGCCGGGCGCGATGCTCGACTACCAGCCGCTCTACCGCACGACGAACGGCGTCGGCTGCGCGATGGGGTTTGCGGAGTGGCGCTAAACCCTACGCGTTGACGCACTTCATATCCGAGACCGAGCTCACCTTCACACCGATCTTCTCCCAGTTGTCGCCGGCGTCTGCGCTGGCGTAAATCTCGCCGCCGCGGAGCGCGGCGTAGACGCGGTTCGGATCGGCCGCGTCGATGGCGATCGCCTCGGCGAAGTCTTTGTTGATCTCGGACATTTTTCCGTTGAGCTTCTGCCAGGTTTGCCCGCCGTCTTTCGTCCGGATGACCACGGACTCGGCGCCGCTCGGCCGCTTTCTCCACGCGCCCGGCTGATTTTTGGCGAGCGCGGAGTAAATCACCGAAGGATTTTTCGGATTCATCGCCAGCGGCACGGAGTATTCAAGCGGGAAATCCATCGCCGTCGGCTCCCAGCTCTCGCCGCCGTCGCGGCTCCGGTAAAGCGCGCGGCCGGGCGCCGTGCCCTGGCGAAAGTCGTGCCCGCCGGTC